>NZ_JASGSR010000037.1:0-67830 GCF_040446015.1 Bradyrhizobium sp. INPA03-11B | reverse complement strand
GCCTTGGCCGGCAGCCACCGGCCAAGGCGCTAAGTCGCTTCCATCGCACAAATCATGCTCGTGCAGATACAAGGGGTGAGGTCTGTCCGCCAGTGCAGTCCCTCGAGGGACCGCGACCCCTCACCCGGATCACATTCCGCTTCGCTTCATGCGATCCGGCCTCTCCCACAAGGGGAGAGGCAGACCATGCAAGCTGATAGGTCGGAGAACTAAACCTCCATCACCGCGGTCACCGGCACGTGATCCGACGGCCGCTCCCAGCTGCGGGCGTCGCGGGTGATCTTGAAATCGCTGACGTGATCCTTCAGCGCGCGCGAGACCCAGATGTGATCGAGCCTGCGGCCGCGGTCGCCGACGGTCCAGTCCGCGGCGCGATAGCTCCACCAGGTGTAGACCTTTTCCGACATCGGGATCCGCTCGCGCGCGATGTCGAACCATTCGCCATGCGCCTGCGCTGCGAGCAGCTTCTCGGTCTCGACCGGCGTGTGCGAGACCACCTTCAGCAGCTGCTTGTGCGACCACACGTCGTTCTCGTGCGGTGCGACGTTGAGGTCGCCGACCAGGATGTGACGATCGTCGCCGCGCGGATGCAGCGGCTCGCAGCTCTTCATCTCGTCGAGGAATTGCAGCTTGTGCTCGAACTTCGGGTTGAGCGCGGGATCGGGAATGTCGCCGCCGGCCGGCACGTAGAAATTATGCAGCACCAGCGGCTTTGAAATCTGCGCCTTCTCGCCGAACGAAACCGAGATGTGCCGCGAGTCGATCTTGTCGCAGAATGTCCGGATGTCGGTCGTCTCGAACGGCAGCCGTGAGACGATGGCGACGCCGTGATAGCCCTTCTGCCCGTTCAGCGCGACATGCTCATAGCCGAGCCGCTTGAAGCGCTTCAACGGAAACGCATCGTCGATGCATTTGGTTTCCTGCAGGCACAGCACATCCGGCCGCGCGCTCTTCAGGAATTTGGCGACGATATCGATGCGCAGACGCACCGAATTGATGTTCCAGGTGGTGACGGAGAACCGCATGAGAGCTGCGTCTTAGCATGGTTCTCAGTGCGGGATTCAATTGTCCACAGGGCTGCTGTCCACAGGGCTGCTCTTACCTCGCCCCGCTTGCGGGGAGAGGCATAGGCCGCCTCCGGCGGCCGTGACGAAGGACGCCGAAGCAAGCTTCGGCTATGTCGCAAGCCAATGCGATCCGGGTGAGGGGGACTCACCACATGCTCACGTCTTTCGAATATGCGGAGACAGCCCCTCACCCCAACCCTCTCCCCGCATCCGCCTTCGCCCGAAGGCGGGCTTCGGCGGACAAGAGAGCGGGGCGAGGGAGAAGAGCGCCGCCTACCCCGGCGAGGATCCCGGATACGTCGTGAAGTCGATCTTGAACAGCCCGGGATCGGGCTTCTGCGTGGCGTCGAGATTGTAGACCGCAACCGTGGTGTCGTAGCCCTGCGGGTCGGTGACGGTCCACTGCTTGAGCTTGCCGTCCTTGGCGCCGATCATCAAAAGGAAGCGGCTGGTGCCGACCAGCGCCTGCTTCTCCTCGATCGTGATGCTGACGAACACGTCGTCGGCGGTGACGCTGACGACGTTGGTGTCCTTCATCAGATCGATGCGGTCCGACAACAGATAGCGCAGCGGGGTCTGCGACAGCGGATAGATGTCCTGGGTGGCGAGCCTGCGGTCGCGCACTGCGACCGAGGAGCCGTCGGCGATCACCTCGATCGTGCTCGGATTGTCATATTCGAAACGCAGCTTGCCGGGCTTCTGAATGTAGAAATCGCCCTTGGTCTTGGTGCCGTCGGGGCCGACCTGGACGAAATTCCCGACCAGGGTCTGCAGCGACGATAGATAGGCCGAGACCTTGGCGGCCTGCGCCTTCTGATTGGCGTCGAAGGTCTGGAAGATGCTGGCGGGAACGTTGCGGCGCGGATCGGGAATCACCGGGTCCGGCGGTGTCTGGGTGGCGCCTGTGGTGGTCGGGCCCTTGTCGGCATTGCTCTGTGCGCCGGCGTCCTTGGCCTTCGGTGCTGCCTTGGGTGCGGCGGGTTTCGGCGACGGCGCATTTTGCGCAGTCGCGCCGCCTGCGATCGCGGCGGTGACGAGAAGAGCCAGCGCAGTGCGCGCGCCGCGGTCAATGAGATGTTTTGCCATCAGATATGTCAGGTCTCTGTTCGACGCTCGTCCCGCTTCGCCGGATTTTATCCCGCCTCTTCCGAGGGAGATATGGTTTTTCCGTGATGATCGCCCCCGGTCAGAACTGGCCTTCTTCCTCCCCGACCAGGATTTCGCGCTTTCCGGCGTGATTCGCCGGTCCCACGATGCCCTCAAGTTCCATCCGCTCCATCAGCGAGGCGGCGCGGTTGTAGCCGATCTGCAGCCGGCGCTGGATGTAGGAGGTCGACGCCTTGCGGTCGCGCTTGACGATCGCAACCGCCTGCGTGAACAGGTCGCCGCCGCCGTCGCCGCCCATGCCGGTGGCATCGAACACGGCGCCGTCCTCGTCGGTCGGCTCTTCCGCGGTGACCGCTTCGAGATATTCCGGCTGGCCTTGCGTCTTCAGGTGACGCACCACCTTCTCGACTTCCTCGTCGGAGGCGAACGGGCCGTGCACGCGGCTGATGCGGCCGCCGCCCGCCATGTAGAGCATGTCGCCCTGGCCGAGCAGCTGCTCGGCGCCCATTTCGCCGAGGATGGTGCGGCTGTCGATCTTCGACGTCACCTGGAAGGCGATGCGGGTCGGGAAGTTCGCCTTGATCGTGCCGGTGATGACGTCGACCGACGGACGCTGTGTGGCGAGGATCACATGCAGGCCGGCGGCGCGCGCCATCTGCGCGAGGCGCTGCACCGCGCCTTCGATGTCCTTGCCGGCGACCATCATCAGGTCGGCCATCTCGTCGACGATGATGACGATGTAGGGCAGCGGCTCGAGGTCGAGCTTCTCTTCCTCGTAGATCGCCTTGCCGGTCTCCTTGTCGAAGCCGGTGTGCACGGTGCGCGTCAGCTCTTCGCCCTTGCCCTTGGCCTCGACGAGGCGCGCATTGTAGCCGTCGATATTGCGGACGCCGAGCTTGGCCATCCGCTTGTAGCGCTCTTCCATCTCGCGCACGGCCCATTTCAGCGCGACCACCGCCTTCTTCGGATCGGTGACGACCGGCGTCAGCAGATGCGGGATGCCGTCATAGACGGAGAGTTCGAGCATCTTCGGGTCGACCATGATCAGGCGGCACTGATCCGGGCGCAGCCGATAGACCAGGCTCAGGATCATGGTGTTGATCGCGACCGATTTGCCGGAGCCGGTGGTGCCGGCGATCAGCATATGCGGCGTGCGCGCCAGATCGATGATGACGGGATCGCCGCCGATGGTCTTGCCGAGGCACAGCGGCAGCTTCGCAACCGACTCGGTGCTCTCCTTGGCGACCAAGAGCTCGCGCAGGTAAACCTTCTCGCGATGCGCGTTCGGTAGCTCGATGCCGATCGCGTTGCGGCCGGCGACCACGGCGACGCGGGCCGACAGCGCGCTCATCGAGCGCGCGATGTCGTCGGACAGTCCGATCACGCGCGATGACTTGATACCGGGCGCGGGCTCGAGTTCGTACAGCGTGACGACCGGGCCTGGATTGGCCTTGACGATCTCGCCGCGCACGCCGAAGTCCTGCAGCACGCCTTCCAGCGCGCGCGAATTGTTTTCCAGCTCGGCCTTGCTCAGCGGCTGGCGATCGCTCGCCTTCGGAGCGCTGAGCACGGAGACCGACGGCAGTTCGAACTTGTCGGAGTTCTTCTTCTTCGGCTTCGGCTCGGCCTTCTTGCGCGGGGCGCGGGCGGCGGGAGCTTCCTCCTCCTCCTCGTCCTCTTCTTCCTCGTCGTCGAAAGCCTCGGCCTCGTCTTCGTCCTCGTCGTGATCGTCATGCGCGGGCGCGATCGAGGGCGCCGCGCGGCCGCCGCCGATATTGGGCTCCCGGCGCTCGAACGCGGCGCTGCGGCCCTGCGCTCCGCTCGACACCAGCGATTTATAGGCTGTGGTGAACAGCCAGCCGAGCCGGGCTTTTGCGCTCATCAGCGCGTGGAACAGCCAGCCCAGCGAGACCGAGCTGCGGTCCTCGTCGTCCTCGACGAACGGCTCGTCATCGTCAGAGATCGGCGTCAGCTCGTCGTCCTGCTCCTTGGCGCCCCAACCGCAGGCGAACAGGAAGCACGCGGCCATCGCGACAAACAGGATCAGCCCGAGCACGACGCGGTAGATGAAGCCGGGCGGCCCGAACACGACGGCCGGCGCGCGCAGCAGCGCATCGCCGACTACGCCGCCGAGCCCGGTCGGCAGCGGCCAGGCGGTGTTGTGCGGCCAGCAGCTGGCAAAGCCCGCCGCGATCACCGTGCACAGGATCCAGCAGCCGAGCCGCAGCGCCTCGCGGTCGAACGGACGGTGCGTCAGCATCCGCCAGCCCCACACCGCGACCGGCAGCAGCAGCATGATCGCGCCGAGGCCGAGGATCTGCATCAGGAGGTCGGCACCGATCGCGCCGGGATAGCCGAGCACGTTGCGGATCGCACGCGAGGTGGCATGGCTCAGCGACGGGTCCTGCACCGACCAGGTCATCAGCGCAGCAGTGATGCCGCCTGACAGCGCGATCAGGCCGAGCCCGGTCAGTTCGCGCAGCCGCCGCGCCAGCGCCTCGCGCAGCGAGAGCGGCAGATGGCCGACCAGGGGGATGACACGTTCGATCGCTGGCATACTCAATCTTCGCGCTTCGCGATTAACCCAGGGTTTCGACCAGGCGATGCATCGCCTCGGCCGTCGATTCACTGTCGGAGACCAGCGCGAGGCGGATATAGCCCGCGCCCGGATTGGAACCGTCGTTCTGCTCGCGCGCCAGATAGCTGCCGGGAATCACGCGAACGCCGGCGTCGCGATAGAGCCTGACGGTCGTCGCCTCGTCGCCGCCGCGATCGGAGACGTCGAGCCAGACGCAGAAGCCGCCCGCGGGCCGCTTGTAGCCGTAGCGGCTGCCGAGGATCTGGTCGGCGAGATCGAACTTGATGCGATAGAGCCTGCGGTTCTCCTCGACATGCGCCTCGTCGCTGTAGGCGGCGACCGCGACATGCTGCAGCGGCACCGGCACCTGAGGTGCTGCGACATTGCGCAGCTCGAGGAATGCAGCCATGAACTTTCGATCGCCGGCGGCGAAGCCGACCCGCATGCCCGGAAGATTCGAGCGCTTCGACAGCGATTGGAACGCGACCACATTGGTGAAGTCGGGTCCGGCGCATTCCAGCATGCTGCCCGGTGCTTCGCGGGTGTAGATCTCCGAGTAGCACTCGTCGCTCAGGATCATGAAGCCATGGCGGTCGGCGAGCTGCTTCAGCCGCGTGAAATAGGTGCGCGAGGCGACCGAGCCTTGCGGATTGGCGGGCGAGGCAAGGAAGAACGCCACGGTACGCGCCAGCGTCGCCTCGTCGATCGAATCAAGGTCGGGCAGGAAGCCGTTGGCGAGCGTGGTCGGCAGATAGATCTGCTCGCAGCCGGCGGCGCGCGCGCCGGCGCCATAGGCCGGATAGAACGGATTCGGCATCAGGATCGCCGGCCGGCCCTTGCGCGGCGAGACGTAGCGCGCCGCCGTGATCGCGGCGAAGAACAGCCCCTCGCGGCTGCCGTTCAGCACCGTCACCTCGCTCTCCGGATCGACTGGGCGCGGCAATTGGAACCGGCTCGACAGCCAGGCCGCGGCCGCGCGGCGGAACGGCTCGATGCCCTTGGCCATCGGGTAGCGGCCGAACTCGGCGGTGTGCTTCGACAGCACCGGCCCGACGAAGTCAGGCACGGGGTGCTGCGGCTCGCCGACCGACAGCGTAATCAATGGTTTAGCCGGTTGGTACGGCGCCAGAAGCTCGGTGGTACGCACGAATGGGGAACGCTCGGCCTGGCCGGCGGATGCGACATCGCCGGCGCCCTGCGCCAAGCCGGATGAGGCGGTCATTGCCATGGTTGAAATGCCAGCACTTTCACTGCGGTCGGGGTTGAGGGGCGCCGACCGTAAACCGATCAAGTCACCATAGATAGGGCGAGGTTAAGACGCGATTAACCATCGGCGGCGGGCACGATCGGCCGGCCCGTGATATCAGCGCTCGCCGATCAAAACCGCTTCGAAATTGCACTGAGATTGCGCCGAGATTGCTTTTGGACATGATCCATCGCCGCGCCGTCAGGGCGCTCATCATCACGGACGAGCGCGAAGTCCTGCTGCTGCGGATTCGCCCGCCGCACGGGGATTGCTTCTGGATCGCGCCCGGCGGCGGCAGCGAGGGCGACGAGACGCCGGAAGCGACGTTGCGGCGAGAGCTTGCCGAGGAGTTGGGGCTGGCCGATTTCGCGCATGGCCCCGCCGTCTGGCGGCGTCACCACACCTTCAACTGGGGCGGCCGGCGGATCTCCCAGAAGGAAGAATACCGGATCGTTCACGCCGATCGATTCGACCCTGTGATGACTGATGCGGCCGAGGCGAAGGTGCTCGACTGTTTCCGCTGGTGGCCGATCGCCGATCTGCCCAGCGCGGAAGAGCGTCTCACGCCGCTGTCGCTTGCCGATATTCTCGAACGTTATTTGCGCGATGGCGCACCGAGCGAGTTGCCCGCCGAGGAGGTCTTGGTCGATTGACCGGTGTGAGCTCCGTAGCCCGGATGGAGCGCAGCGCAATCCGGGGATGGTCCTTACGCGGAGAGGCTTTCCCGGATTGCGCTGCGCTCCATCCGGGCTACACACTGAATGTGTGATCTCTACCGCGCCGGCAGCTTCTCGAATGACGGCTTGCCCTCGGGCAGATGGTGGAAGGTCTGCTTGTCGCAGGCGTAGATCGTCATCTGCGGGGTGAACACACTGGGGTCGTCGAACGTGCCGACCTTCAGGATCGTCGCGGGCAGGCCGGGCACCTTGGTCACCAGATGCGTGCCGCATTCCGGGCAGAACTCGCGGGTCACGGCGCGCTCGAGATCCTTGCGCGTGAACTGCTTGGGCTGGCTCGCGGTGTATCTGAAGCCGGTGGCCGGCATCGCCATGAACAGGTTCGGCCCGCCGCCCGTGATGTACTGGCATTCGCGGCACAGGCATTGCGCCGCCATCATCGGTTCGCCTTCGGCCTCATAGCGCACGTTGCCGCAATAGCACCTGCCTTGCACCTTCATGACGTCCTCCCGTTCTTGTTGTCGGTTTCGTTGTTTGTAGCCAGTCATTCCACGATGGCAGGCAATTCCGACATTATTTTCTCAAGCGCAGAAAAAAGAAAGGGGCTCCAACTTGCGCTGGAGCCCCTCAACGGTCCGGACATTGCCGGGTATGTGCCCGGACCGTAGTTCTGGGAACGACCGCTTGGGGAGGTCGCGCCCCGGGAGAACTCTTACATGTTGTAGGCGCGCTCCGTGTGCTCGGTGATGTCGAGGCCTTCACGCTCGGTCTCGACGTTGGCGCGCAGGCCGACGATCACGTCGACGATCTTGTAGAGGATCGCCGAACCGATGCCCGACCACACCAGCGTGGTGCCGACGCCCCAGACTTGCGAGATCATCTGCGCCGCGAAGTCGTAATCGGCGACCTTCGGCGGGATCGCGGTGTAGTCGATGATGCCCGCGCCGCCGAGCGCCGGGTTGACCAGGATGCCGGTGCCGAGCGCGCCGACGATGCCGCCGACGCAGTGGACGCCGAACACGTCGAGCGAGTCGTCATAGCCGAGCGCGTTCTTCACCACGGTGCAGAAGAACAGGCAGACCACGCCAACCACGAGGCCGAGCACGATGGCGCCCATCGGACCGGCATAGCCGGCCGCCGGCGTCACCGCGACGAGGCCCGCGACCGCGCCCGAGAGCGCGCCGAGCAGCGAGGGATGGCCCTTGATGATCCATTCCGCGAACATCCAGGACAGCGCCGCCGCGGCGGTTGCCACGAAGGAGTTGGTCATGGCGAGCGCCGCGCCGCCATTGGCTTCGAGGTTCGAACCAGCGTTGAAGCCGAACCAGCCGACCCAGAGCAGCGAGGCGCCGATCATGGTCATGGTCAGCGAGTGCGGAGCCATCAGCTCCTTGCCGTAGCCGGTGCGCTTGCCGATCAAGAGCGCGCCGACCAGGCCGGCGATGCCGGCGTTGATGTGCACGACGGTGCCGCCGGCGAAGTCGATCGCACCCTTCTTGAAGATCCAGCCGGCATCGGCGTTGATCGCGTCGAGGGCGGCCTGCGCCTTCGTCTTGGCATCGCCGTCAGCCGCGGCGGCGAGCGCCTTGGCAGCATCCTGGATCGCGTCCGGGCCCGGCCAGTACCAGACCATGTGCGCGATCGGGAAGTAGATCACGGTGACCCAGATCGGGATGAACAGGGCGATCGCCGCGAACTTCATCCGTTCGGCAAAGGCGCCGACGATGAGGGCCGGCGTGATCGCCGCGAAGGTCATCTGGAAGCAAACGTAAACCAGCTCCGAGATGTTGGCGTCGACCGAGAAGGTCGCGGCCTTCGAGTCCGGCGTGACGCCCATCAGGAAGGCCTTGGAGAAGCCGCCGATGAAGTCGGAGCCGCCGGTGAAGGCGAGGCTGTAGCCGTAGAGGGCCCAGAGCACGGTGACGATGCAGACGGTGTAGAACACCTGCGCCAGCACCGAGAGCATGTTCTTGGAGCGGACGAGACCGCCATAGAACAGCGCAAGGCCGGGGATGGTCATCAACAGCACCAGCACCGTCGAGGTCAGCATCCAGGCGTTGTCGCCCTTGTTGACGGTTGGCTCGGCGTAGGCGGCGGTTGCGGCAAAGAGGCCGACTGCGAGGGCCGCCAGTCCCGCGCCATAGGGACGCTTGAACGTCATGTCATATTACTCCTGAGGTCTTAAGGTTTGAGCGCGAAATCAGAGGGCCGCGGCATCGGCCTCGCCGGTGCGGATGCGCACGGCGTGCTCGAGGCTGATGACGAAGATCTTGCCGTCGCCGATCTGTCCGGTCTTGGCGGCGGAGGTGATGGCGTCGATGGTCTTGTCGACCTGGTCGGAGCCGACTGCGACCTCGATCTTGATCTTGGGCAGGAAGCTCACGGCATATTCGGCGCCGCGATAGATTTCCGTGTGACCCTTCTGACGGCCGTACCCCTTGACTTCCGTCACCGTGAGACCGTGAACGCCAATGGCGGTCAGGGCGTCACGGACCTCTTCCAGCTTGAATGGCTTAATGATCGCCATAACAATTTTCATGAGTCCTATCCCCGCTTGGGCCCGGTGCGAACGAACACCGGGAGTTTCGACTGAGGTTCACCACGCGGAGGACTTCCACTACGCGGGCACAGCCAGACCCATAGAATCAAATGCCGTGCCAACCGGCCGGAGTTCGCTAATGGATTATGAATCCGGATATTTTCCCGCATTGCGGGAGCCGGGTGCCCCTGCGGTATTCCGTCGCGCCTAAAATCTAATCAGGTCGGCTCAATTCGTGAGCAAGCCAGGGTCCGGACACAATTCTGCTCAGCGGGGGAGCAGTGGCGGGTATCTAAATAGGGCGATGCCGGACCATTAGGCGGCGTCGCGTGCCGCGAAGACCTTGTCGATCAAGCCCCATTCGAGCGCCTGCTGCGCGGACATGAAGTGATCGCGGTCCAGCGTCCGCTCGACGTCGGCCTCGGTGCGCCCGCAATGTTGCGCGTAGAGCCGGGTGATGCGCCGCTTGGTTTCCTGCATCTCGGTGGCATGGATCAGGATGTCGGAGGCCTGGCCCTGGAAGCCGCCGAGCGGCTGATGCACGTGGAGGCTCGCATTCGGGAGCGCGGCGCGGTGGCCGGGCTCGCCGGCCATCAGCAGGAACGAGCCCATCGATCGCGCGGTGCCCATGCACAGCGTGTGCACCGGCGCCTTGATGAACTGCATGGTGTCGTACATCGCAAGTCCGCTGGTGATCACGCCGCCATAGGAGTTGATGTAGAGGTTGATCGGCTTGTTCGGGTTGTCAGCCTCGAGGAACAGCAACTGGGCGCAGACCAGCCCGGACATCGCATCATTGACCTCGCCGTTCAGGAAGATGATGCGCTCGCGCAGCAGCCTGGAATAGATGTCGAAGGAGCGTTCGCCGCGGGTCGACTGCTCGACGACCATGGGGACAAGTTGCATCATGTCGCGCATCGGCGACCTCCATGTCTGCAGGTGATGACGTCTCAGCGGGTGAAGTTTGCGATCAGGCCGCGCGCATCAGGGTGCGGCGGTTGCTGTTGGCGGCCTGCGGCAGTCTTGCTCGCTCGTCGCAGGCTTGCTGGATGATGCGAAACCTTGTGCCGCCGGCCTCGTTCGGCTCGATCCGGAAGGTGACATGGCTTTCGCGAAACGGCGGCTCGGACTCGCGGAGCCGGTAGCGCACCTCTTCGCCCGTGATCGTTGCTTCCGGCTCGGCGCCGGCGAGATCGCAATCCGGCAGCCAGCGTTCGCGCAGCGCCGGAATCGTCACGGCGCGCCAGACTTTTTCAGGCGGTGCGTCGAGCTCGTATTCGAGCACCAGGGCTTGGTCCGCGTCAGGCTCGACTGTGTCGCTCATTGATCCATGTCCTTCAGCAGGTCGGAGAGCGCCTCGATGCGCTTCGGCCAATAGGCGCGGTAGCGGGCAAGCCAGGTCCCGATGCTGGCGATCCCGTCCGGGTCGACTTCATAATTCACGAAGCGGCCCTGCCGCTGCTCGCGCACCAAGCCCGCCGCGCGCAGCACCGCGAGATGCTGCGACATCGCCGGCTGGCTGATCTCGAGGCCGTCGCGCAAGGCGCTGGCGTTCAGGCTGCCGCCAGCCAGCTTCTCGAACACCTTGCGGCGGGTCGGATCGGCCAGCGCCTTGAAGATATCAGCTTCGATCATGCCGATACATAAGCACACACTTATGTGTCGCGCAAGCACGAACCCGTCCGCGTCAACGTCGCGGCGTTCGCTGAGGTCCTTTGCATGGGGTTGTTTTACGAATTCGCCCTCGCGGCGCCCCCCACGCGCTACGGCCGCTTACTGCAGCGCCTCGCCGTGCTGCGAGATGTCGAGGCCTTCCATCTCCTGCTGCATCGAGACGCGGAGCGGGACGAAGGCCGAGACCAGCTTCAGCAGCACGAAGGTGATGCCGCCGCACCAGACGAACGTGACGGCGACGCCATAGAGCTGGATCAGCAGCTGCTTCGGATTGCCCTCGAGCAGGCCGGAGGTGCCGCCGATTGCCGCCGACGCGAAGATGCCCGCGAGCAGCGTGCCGGTCAGGCCGCCGATGCCGTGCACGCCGAACACGTCGAGCGAGTCGTCATACTTGAAGCGATGCTTCAGCCAGGTACAGGCCCAGTAGCAGATCAGGCCGGCGAGGATGCCGATGACGACGCCGTGCCACGGCGCGACGAAGCCGGACGCCGGGGTGATGGTGCCGAGCCCCGCGACCGCACCCGAGATCATGCCGAGCACCGACGGCTTGCGGCGCGTCGCCCATTCGATCGCGCCCCAGGTCAACGCACCGGCGCAGGCCGCGAGATGCGTCGCGGTGATCGCCATCACCGCGCGCGAATTGGCGGCGAGCGCCGAGCCGCCGTTGAAGCCGAACCAGCCGACCCAGAGCAGGCCGGTGCCGACCACGGCGAGCGACAGATCGAACGGCGACAGGTTGTCATGGCCATAGCCGTGCCGGTTGCCCATCACCTTGGCCGCGACCAGGCCGCTGATGCCGGCGGAGAGATGCACGACGAGGCCGCCGGCGAAATCCAGCACGCCCGCCGAGGCGAGGAAGCCGCCGCCCCACACCCAATGCGCCAGCGGCACATAGGCGAAGACGAACCAGCCGATCGAGAACAGCACATAGGCGGAGAACCGCATGCGGTCGGCGACCGAGCCCGCAACCAGCGCCACCGTGATGATCGCGAACGTCATCTGGTACAGCATGAACAGCGCTTCCGGGATGGTCTTCGCCGCCGGATTGACGCTGTCCATGGTGATGCCGGCCAGGAACCAGCTGTCGAGCGAGCCGAGCCAGGGACCGTTGCCGACGAAGGTCAGCGAATAGCCGAAGGTGACCCAGAGGATCGAGATCAGCGCGACGGCCGTGAGGCTCTGCGCCATTGTCGCCAGCACGTTCTTCTTGCGCACCATGCCGGAGTAGAACAGCGCGAGCCCCGGGATCGTCATCATCAGCACCAGCGCGGTGGCGACAATCATCCAGGCGGTGTCGGCGGCGTTGATGCCGGAGGCGCTGACGCTGGAGTCCTGCGCGAAGGCTGGCGTCGCCCATGCGAACAGGATCGCAGCATTGATCGGCGCAGCTGATATCGCTGCACGAAGAGCTCGTGCCCCCATCATCATTCCCCGGCGTGTCGTCGTTTCTTGGTGTGGATTTGTGACGTGCGCCGGCCTCGTTGCCGGCGACGGATTTGATAAAGCTCAGAGCGCGTCGTTGTCGGTCTCGCCGGTGCGGATGCGCAGCGCGTGGTCGATCGGCGTCACGAAGATCTTGCCGTCGCCGATCTGGCCGGTGCGGGCGTGTTCGGTGATGACGCTGACCGCCTTTTCGGCGAGCTCGGTGTCGACGGCGATCTCGATCCTGAGCTTGGGCAGGAAGTTCACGACATATTCGGCGCCGCGATAGATCTCGGTGTGGCCCTTCTGGCGGCCATAGCCCTTCACCTCGGTCACCGTCATGCCGTGAACGCCGATCGCGGTCAGGGCCTGGCGCACTTCGTCAAGCTTGAACGGTTTGATGATCGCGACGACGAGTTTCATGGTTCAGGCCTTTATTCCCTTGAAGTTTTCCCTGTGCGCCCCGTCCCCGGAGCGGCGCCTGCCGCCACCGGAGCGGCAATTTGTCGTCCCGCACATTTCGCGTCCGCCAAATCTGGCAGCTTTCTGGGCAAATGGCACAAAAAAGTTGCAGGTTGAAGGGGAAAACGTGCGCAGCGGGTGAACTCCGTCACTGTACGAGACGACAACCCTCCGCCAGAATATGGCTTTCCCGCCCCGGCCAGCGGTCCCGCTGGCTCGTTTCGCCTACCGCGCGTCACCAAGCGCGCGCCCCGAGGAAACAAGAAATGTCGAACCGAAACTGGTTTTATGCATCCGAAGGCCAGCAAAAAGGCCCCCTGCCTGAAGCTCAGCTCCGCGACTTGATCACCCGTGGCATGGTGGGCGCCGATACGCTGGTGTGGACCGAGGGAATGGCCGGCTGGCAGAAGGCCGGGGAGATTCCAGGTCTTGTTCCGAGCGCCGGGGCGCCGCCGGCGTTTCCGCAGGCCGGTGCACCGCCGCCGGTTGCGGCATCGGCAAGCTACAGCGGCGGCGCGCTGTCGGCCGACTTCCCGATCTGGGGCCTGTTCGGACGCAGCGTGCTGATGTTCATCGGCCAGATCTTCGTCATCCCCGCGCCGTGGACCGCGACCGGCCTGTACCGCTTTGCGATTCCCTATATTCGCGTGCCGGGCCGGCCGCACCTCGCCTTCACCGGGCAGCCGCTCGACATCTGGTACGTCTTCATCGTGCTTGGCCTGCTGACCTATGCTGGAGCAGCCCACAGCACGATCGTGTCGCTGCTCTCGCTGGTGGTGCAGGGCTTCCTGAGCTGGATGATCGTTCGCTGGATCTTCGGCCGTCTCAGCTCGAGCGGCCAGGACCTGCCGATCTCGTTCAACGGCAGCCCGGCCGCCTATGTCGGCTGGTACGTGCTGATGGTGATCGCGTCCATCACCATCATCGGCTGGGCCTGGGTGATGACCGCATGGCTGCGCTGGATCTGCCGCAACGTCGAGGGCACGCGCCGCGAGGTCACCTTCAATGCCTCCGGCCTCGACGTGCTGTGGCGAACCATCGTGTTCGCGGTCGGCTGCGGCTTCCTGATCCCGATTCCGTGGGTGCTGCGCTGGTACGCCAACTGGTTCATCTCGCAATTCGCGTTGACCGAGCGCGGCGCCTACGCAGCTAGCTGAGGGCAATCACTTCGGCTCTGAATTCATCAGAGACGAAGTCGCTCGAAGACGCTATTTGCGTTCGCGCACCGATCCTTCTTGCGCGACGGACGCCACCAGCGTGCCGTCGGGCTTGAAGATCTGGCCGCGGGTCAGACCGCGGCCCGACTGCGCGCTCGGCGAATCCTGCGCGTAGAGCAGCCATTCGTCGGCGCGGAACGGGCGGTGAAACCACATTGCGTGGTCGAGGCTCGCCGGCATCATGCGCCGGTCGAACAGCGTGCGGCCATAGCGCGCCATCACGGCATCGAGCAGCGAGAAATCCGACGCATAGGCGAGCGCGCACAGATGCAGCGCCGGATCGTCGGGCAGCTTCGCCGCGGTGCGGATCCAGACATGGATGCGGCCGTCGTCGATCTTCTGGCCGAAATAGCGGCCGAGCTCGACCGGGCGCAGCTCGATCGGCCGGTCGCTCTCATAGTAGCGACGGATGAACTCCGGCATCTCCTTGAACATCGGCTGCTTCGACACTTCCTCCGCGGTCAGCTTCTCCGGCGGCGGCACGTCGGGCATCTTCTCCTGGTGATTGAAGTTGCTCTCTTCGTCGGAATGGAACGAGACCATGATGGAGAAGATCGCGTTGCCGTGCTGGATCGCGGTGACGCGGCGGGTGGTGTAGCTCTTGCCGTCGCGCAGCCGCTCCACCTGGTAGATGATCGGGATCTGCGGATCGCCGGGCAGGATGAAGTAGCAATGGATCGAATGCGGCAGCCGGCCCTCGACGGTGCGGCATGCCGCCACCATCGCCTGACCGATCACCTGGCCGCCGAACACGCGCTGCCAGCTCGTCTTCGGGCTGTTGCCGCGGAACAAATTCACCTCGAGCTGCTCGAGATCGAGGATGGACAGCAGGTCGATCAGGCTCTTGGACATTCAGTGGCTTTCGGTTGGTTAAACCGTCATTCCGGGGCGATGCGACAGCATCGAACCCGGAATCTCGTCATTCCGGGTTCTCGCTGCGCGAGCCCCGGAATGACGATCGGGCTTGTTTCTGCCCCCTGTTTCGCCCAGCTATTATCAGGTAGCAAGCACAGTCTGATGGCGTCGGGCGCGTAAGGAAAAGGCATGCCGGCACAACGAAGTATCGTGATCTGCGGGGGCGCATTTGCCGGGCTGGCGCTGGCGGTCGCGTTGCGCCAGGGGCTGGGGCCGGACATCCCGGTCATCGTGGCCGATCCGGCGCTGAGCCAGCGCCCGAGCCGCGATCCGCGCGCGACCGCGATCGTGGCGGCCTGCCGGCGGCTGTTCGAGACCCTCGGCGTCTGGGGCCAGGTGGCGCCGACCGCGCAGCCGATCACCGACATGGTCGTCACCGATTCCAAGCTGGAGGACGCAGCGCGCCCGGTGTTCCTGACCTTCGCCGGCAATGTCGAGCCCGGCGAGCCGTTCGCCCATATGGTCGAGAACCGCTATCTGATCGATGCGCTGGCGGCGCGCGCCGAGGCGGAAGGCGTCGAGCTGCGCGCCACCGCGGTGTCGACATCGGAGTCACGCCCCGACGGCGTCAGCGTGCGGCTGGCCGACGGCACCGAGGTCGATGCGAGCCTTCTGGTCGCCGCCGATGGCGCGCGGTCGAAGCTGCGCGAGCGCGCCGGGATTGCGACCCATGGCTGGGACTATGATCAATCCGGCATCGTGGTCACGGTCGGGCATGAGCGCGAGCATCATGGCCGTGCCGAGGAGCATTTCCTGCCAGCGGGTCCGTTCGCGATCCTGCCGCTGACCGGCAACCGCTCGTCTCTGGTGTGGACCGAGACGCGCAAGGACGCCGCGCGTATTGTCGCTTTGAATGAAGAGCAATTCCACGCGGAGCTCGAGCAGCGTTTTGGTTTGCGCCTCGGCGAGATCAAGGCGCTCGACAGACCGCGCGCATTTCCGCTCGGCTATTTCGTCGCGCGCTCGTTCATCGGCGAACGGCTGGCGCTGATCGGCGACGCCGCGCATGTGATCCATCCGATCGCGGGGCAGGGCCTCAATATGGGCCTGAAGGATGTCGCGGCGCTGGCCGAGGTCGTGGTCGATGCGGCGCGGCTCGGCATGGATCTCGGACAGGCCGACGTGCTCGAGCGCTATCAGCGCTGGCGGCGCTTTGACACCATGGCAATGGGCGTTGCCACCAACTCGCTGAACTTCCTGTTCTCCAACGAATCGACGCTGCTGCGCACCGTGCGCGACATCGGCCTCGGCCTCGTTGATCGCGCGCCGCCGCTGAAGGAGATGTTCATCCGCCAGGCGGCGGGATTGTCAGGCGAGGTGCCGCGGCTGCTGAAGGGTGAGGCGTTGTAAGCTTGTTGTCGTCCCGGCCTTCGCCGGGACGACGCAACTGTGATCGTGCGGATCTAATCGATCTTCCTGGCCTCTTCCGGCAGCATGATCGGGATGCCGTCGCGGATCGGATAGGCGAGTTTCGCGGAACGCGAGATCAGCTCCTGCCGCGCGGCGTCGAATTCCAGCGGTCCCTTGGTGATCGGGCACACCAGGATTTCGAGCAGTTTCGGGTCGGCGGTGCTTTCGAGATGGTCGGTCGTGGAATTCATGGAAATCTCCGGATCGCCGTGATGTAGCACAACCAAAGATGCGCTGTCAGCGCTTCGTCATCCGCAGCAGCTCGTCGATCGCCGCCTGCTGCTGGGCTTTCGGCAGCGTCTGCTCTGACAGTGCGTAGCCGATGAACGCCCAGTAGAAGATCTGCGCCCGGCCGCGCGCTTCGTCGTCGGGGAATCCTGCATGCCGGAGCAGGGTTTCGATATAGGCGATGCGGCGCCGGTCGACCTCGAGCACGGCGGCGCGCGCCGCGGCGTCAGCGGTGGCCCAGCTGCGCACCGCGCGTTCCAGCGCCAGCCGCGCCGAGAAGGTCCGGCGCAGCAGCAGCGCCAGCGCGTCGCCGCCTTGCGGAATGGTCTCGAGCTCGGCGATCACCTGCTCGGCGGCGACCTCGCGCCAATAGGTGAGGATCGCGGCGCGGTAGGCGCCGATGTCGGCGAAATGCCAGTAGAAGCTGCCGCGCGAGACGCCCATGGCCTTGGCCAGCGGCTCGGCCTTGAGCGCCGTGAAGCCGCGCCGCGCCAGCGTCTTGAGGCCCTGATCGAGCCAGTCCTTGGCTGAGAGCTGTTCCGTCATGGTTCCCCGTCTGCGCCACCGACCATACACAAGTGTATTGACAGGCGCCAGCCGCTGGCGTCTTATCCATACAGTACTGTATGGAGACTTGCCGATGCGTGATCTTCTGCTGCAAGGCGCCGGTGCCATCGCCATCCTGGTCAGCCTGATCCATGGCGTTCTCGGCGAAACCAAGATATTCGCCCGCGCCACCGTCGAGCCGCCGCGGCTGCGCCTGCTGCTCCGCCTGGTCTATCAGGCCGGCACCGTCGCCTGGATCGGCGGCGGCGTGCTGCTGATTGCAGCGCCCGCGATGGCCTCCGATGCCGCGCGGCACTGGATCGTGGTGACGCTCGCGGTCGTGTTCGGCTGCGCCGCGCTGGCGAATGCGGTTGCGACCCGCTTCCGTCATATCGGCTGGATGGCGATGAGCGTGGTCGTGGCGCTCGCTGCCGCCGGCTACTAGCGGGCGCAACGATGACGACTGACCGCATCAGCCTGAGCATCGCGGGTGGCGTCGCCGACGTCAGGCTCAATCGCCCCGGCAAGCTCAATGCGCTCGATCCGGCGATGTTCACCGCGATCGCCGAGATCGGCGCACAGCTCGCCGACAACTCAAGGGTCCGCGCCGTGGTGCTGTCGGGCGAAGGCCAGGCCTTCTGCGCCGGCCTCGACATCGAGCGCCTCGTCGCGACGACGAATGGCGAGTCGATCCTCCCGTTTGCCGATCTCGGCCAGCGCACCCACGGCATCGCCAACTTCGCGCAGCACCTGGTGTGGCTCTGGCGCGAGTTGCCGGTGCCGGTGATTGCCGCCGTCAACGGCATCGCGTTCGGCGGCGGCTTTCAGCTGATGCTCGGCGCCGACGTCAGATATGTCGCGCCCGGCACTCGCCTTGCCATCATCGAAGCCAAATGGGGGCTGGTGCCGGACATGGCCGGCACGCTGCTGATGCGCCATCTCGCGCGCGAGGACGTGGTGCGCGAATTGACCTATACTGCGCGCGTCTTCTCCGCCGACGAAGCGCTCGGTTACGGCTTCGCCACCCGAATCGTCGACGACCCACGCGCCGCCGCGCTGGAGACCGCCCGCGCGATCGCTGACCGCAGTCCCGATGCGATCCGCGCCGCCAAGCGGCTGCTCAATCTTGCCGCCGATCGCGATGCGGCGATCGGGCTCGCGGCCGAGACAGCCGAGCAGGCGCTGCTGCTTGGCGCGCCCAATCACATCGAGGCGGTCAGGGCCAATCTCGAACGACGATCGCCGCAATGGAGGTTTGCATGACCACTGGAGCGGGATTCGATCTGGAGCGTCTGATCGCGACCAATGCGTCGGCGGCCTTCAACCGGCTTGTCGGCCTCGAGGTGATTTCCGCCGGCGCCGGCGAAGTGGAACTGCGCGTGCCCTGGCGCGATGATCTCACCCAATATGCAGGCCACCTGCACGCCGGCATGATCGCGGCACTGCTCGACACCGCCTGCGGCTTTGCCGCCGCGTCCGTCGTGGGCTCGGTCACCGCATCGCATTTCTCGATGAATTGCCTGAAGCCTGCGCTGGGCCGCGGTTTCATCGCCAAGGGCACATTGGTGCGTGCCGGCCGCCGGCAGGCGTTCGCGCGCGCCGAGCTGTTTGCCGAGAACGAGCAGGGAGAGGTCGCGCTGGTCGCGACCGGCGAGACGGTGCTGATCCCGCTCGCCGCCTGATCGGTCAACATTGGAGCATGAACATGTCTCTCGTCCTCGTCACCGGCGGGACGGGCCATCTCGGCCGCGATCTCGTCGATCAACTGGTCCAGGCAGGGTGCCGCGTGCGTGTCTTCACGAGGTCCCCGCAGGCACGGACCGACGTCGAGTGGGCCGTCGGCGATCTCGCCACCGGGCAAGGCTTGCGTACTGCGTTGAACGGCGTGCACACCGTGATCGATGCCGCGACACATTCGCCGATCGCTCGCCGCGGCGGCTTCAGGCCGGTCGATTTCTTCAAGTCACCGTCGGCGGTGGATGTCGAGGGGATCGCGCGGTTGCTGGCCTTCAGCCAGGACGCCGGCGTGCAGCATGTCCTTCACGTCTCGATCGTCGGGCTCGATGAAGCGACGTTGCCCTATGCGCGCGTCAAGCTTGCCGGCGAGCAATTGGTCCGACAGTCGCGCGTCGCATGGTCGGTGGTTCGCGCAATGCCGTTCCACTATCTCCTCGAGGATCTCTTGGCAGGCATGTCCGGTCTTCCAGTGTGGCCGATACCTCGTGCGAGGCTCAATCCGGTCGATACATCCGACGTCGCGGACCATCTTGTCAGATGCGCCTTCGACGGAGGACGCGGCATGCGCGCCGAGATCGGCGGACCCGACGACCTCAGCCTGGTCGAGATCGCCCGGCAGTTTCAGGCAGCGCGTGGCCTCCGCCGTGTCATCCTGCCCGTACCACTGTCGGACAAGGCTGCGCGGGGCATGGGTTTCGTGGTGAGCCAAGGGGTCCGCGGCACGCGGTCATGGGCGGATTGGTTGAAGCAAGCTTCCGGGCGGCGGCGGTCGGCCGCGTAATCAGTTGTTCCCGAAAGCAATCGCTGAAGCACAAGGTGCGCGGAACAAC
Organism: Bradyrhizobium sp. INPA03-11B; assembly: GCF_040446015.1. NCBI lineage: Bacteria > Pseudomonadati > Pseudomonadota > Alphaproteobacteria > Hyphomicrobiales > Nitrobacteraceae > Bradyrhizobium > Bradyrhizobium sp. INPA03-11B. The sequence goes on along the minus strand of NZ_JASGSR010000037.1, from coordinate 48,175 downwards.
GGCAAACAAGTTCGCGCCATAGAGCACGTGTTCAAAATTTATGGGGCCATCAATTTCCGTGCGGAATCGGCTTACGCGCGGATAACCATGCCACTGAAAGTTGTAGAAAATTATCGAGAAGACAATTCAATCGGCCTAGCTTGTCTGCGCGGACAACCATGGACCGACGCATGTTTCGTGTTCTGACGTGCCTTTCGGGTGAGCATGACTGGCGGCTGGTTCTGCTGGCCGGACTGGTTTGCTTCGTTGCCAGCATTGTCGCGGTCAACATCTTCCATCGCGCGATCGCCTCGCAGGCGCGGACGCGGCTGATCTGGATCGCGATCGCGGGCGCTGCGATCGGCTACGGCATCTGGGCAACGCATTTCGTCGCCATGCTGGCCTATGAGCCGGGCGTGCCGACCGGCTACGGCATCGTTCTCACCGCGCTGTCGCTTGCGGTGGCGATGATGCTGACATCCGGTGGCCTCGGCCTTGCCGCCAGCGACTCCAGCCCCTGGCGCGCGCCGGTCGGCGGCGCCGTGATCGGAGCCGGCATCGCCAGCATGCATTATCTCGGAATGTGGGCGCTGGAAGTGCCGGGCCACGTGGTGTGGTCGATGGACCTCGTGGCCGCCTCCATCGTGCTCGGCATGCTGTTCGGTTACGCCGCGCTGGCGACCGCGGTCCGTTACCAGGATCGCTGGTCGTCGCTGGTCGCGGCGCTGTTGCTGACGCTTGCGATCGTGTCGCATCATTTCACCGCGATGGGCGCGGTCGAGATCATTCCGGATCCGTTGCTGGCTCCGGAGGCCCTGTCGCTTTCTCCCGCCTTCCTCGCCATCGTGATCGCGGGCGTGGCGCTCTCGGTGCTCGGGATGAGCCTGGTCGGCGTGCTCGCGGACCGGCGCCTCGCGCTTCGCACCCGCCGCTTCGAGGAGATCATCAGCCAGCTGTCGCTGGCGCGCCAGCAGGTCGAGGCGTCGCAGAAGGAGCTGGAGCAACAGAGGTTCCGGCTCGATACCGCGATCAACCACATGGGCGAGGGCCTCTGCATGTTCGATGCGGAGAAGCGCCTTGTCGTCTGCAACGACCGCTACGCCAAGATGTACCGGCTGCCGCCCGAATTGCTGATGCCCGGCACCGCCCATCGCGCGATCATCACGCATCGGATCGCCAATGGCCTTCTCAAGGGTGAGACCAGCGACAACGCCGCGACCGAGAAGCTCGCCACGCTGAACGCGCTGCCGGCCGACGAGATCAGCAGCCGGGTCGACGAGCTTGCCGACGGCCGGCTGATCTGCGTGACGCGGCAGCCGATGCCCGGTGGCGGCTGGGTCGCAACGCATCGCGACGTCACCGAGCAGCGGCGCTCCGAGGCCAAGATCACGCATATGGCGCAACACGACGCGCTGACCGATTTGCCGAATCGCGTGCTGCTCAAGGAATGGATGGAGCAGGCGCTCTCGGGCGCGAGGTGCGGTGGGCCAAGCCTTGCGGTGCTGATGCTCGATCTCGATCGCTTCAAGGACGTCAACGACACACTAGGACATCCGGCAGGCGATGCGTTGCTGATGTCGGTGGCCGCGCGGTTGCGCCGCTGCGTCAGCGATACGACGCTGGTCGCGCGGCTCGGCGGCGACGAGTTCGCTGTCATCGACTCCGTCAGCGATCCGGTCACCGAGGCCGGCTTGCTCGCGGAGAAGATCAGGAAGGCGCTCAGCGAGCCGATCGATCTCGGCCATCATCGGGTGACCACCACGACCAGCATCGGCATCGCGCTCGCACCGCGCGACGGCACCGATTCGGACGAGGTCCTGCGCAGCGCCGATCTTGCGCTCTACTCGGCCAAGAGCGGTGGGCGCGGCTCGTTCCGTTTCTTCGAGCCGGAGCTCGATCGGTTGCTGCAGGCCCGGCGCAGCCTCGAGCGCGACATGCGCAGTGCGCTCGCCAATGGCGAGTTCGAGCTGCATTATCAGCCGTTCATCCATGTCGCGAGCGGGGAGACCTGCGGCTTCGAAGCGCTGCTGCGGTGGCACCATCCGCAGCGCGGCATGGTCTCGCCGGCGCAGTTCATTCCGCTCGCGGAAGAGACCGGCCTGATCGTGCCGCTCGGCGAATGGGTGCTGCGCACCGCCTGTGCGGAAGCCGCCAAATGGCCCGACGACCTCAAGATCGCGATCAACCTGTCGCCGGTGCAGTTCAGGAGCCCGGAGCTGGTGCCGGTGATCGTCCACGCGCTGGCGAGTGCAGGAATTTCTCCCGACAGGCTCGAGCTCGAAGTCACCGAAACAGCCATCATCCAGGACAGCGAGGCGGTGTTCGCGGCGCTCAGCCAGCTGCACGATCTCGGGGTGCGGATCGCGCTCGACGATTTCGGCACCGGCTATTCCTCGCTGAGCTTCCTGCAGAAGTTTCCGTTCGACAAGGTCAAGATCGACCGCAGCTTCGTCTCCGAGCTCTCCGGTGCATCGGACGAGTCGCGCCGGATCGCGCGCGCGATCGTTCGCTTCGCGGTCAGCCTCGGCAAGACGACGACCGCGGAAGGCGTCGAAACCAGGGAGCAGCTCGACATCCTCCGCGCCGACGCCTGCGTGGAAGTGCAGGGCTTCCACTTCAGCCCGCCGGTGCAGAGCGAGAAGGTCGCGCAGATGATCGGTGAGCGGATCCCGGCAGCGGCCGAACGCCCTGCTGTGGTTCGTCGCGCAATGGCGGGTGCCGCGTCCTGATCGAAGGCGCGCGCCGGCAGATTCGGATCTCCGTGAGGCGTAAGGCCGCAGCACGCGGTCAACACCAAATTGCGCGTGGAGCGCAAAGCGGTTTTCGCGGCCGTTAGAATTCCTCTAAAGCCTGCCGCTGCCGCGCTTCCTTGACTTGGCAATCCCCTCGGCATTGTTCACCCATGTGCTCAACGCGATGTGCGTTGTGGGCGTGATCGTCAACGGAGGGGAGATGCGCGTGAGAGTGATTTTGAGCGCTGTGCTTGCAGCTGGTGTTCTGGGACTTGCGGGATCGGCGGCGTTGGCCGACGGCTACAAGACTTGCACCAAGCTCGACAAGGCGTCGTGGAAGCCGGCTAGCGATGCCGAAGCCAAGGCCAAGGCAGCCGGCTACGAGGTGCGCCGCACGAAGGTCGAAGGCTCCTGCTACGAAGTCTACGGCGTCAAGGAAGGCAAGCTCTACGAGCTGTTCTACAGCCCGGAGGATCTCAGCCTGAAGCACACGATCGCCAAGTGAGTCGTCAAGTGAAGCAGCTGCGATGACGGAGGCGGCGCCGGGCGCCCGCGGCACGACCAGCGTGCAGGTCTGGGACCTGCCGCTGCGGCTGTGGCACTGGGCGCTCGCCATCCTCGTCCTGGTCGCGTGGGTGACGCCAAACGTCTATGACCGGCTGCATCGACTGGCGGGCTATTCCGTGATCGGGCTGTTGGCGTTCCGGTTGATCTGGGGCTTTGCCGGCACACGTTATGCGCGTTTCGGCAAGCTCGGCGTCCGGCTGCGCGCCTCGCCGCGCTACATCTGGAATCTCCGTCGCGGCATCACCGGCCGCTATATCGGGCTCAATCCCGCGGGCACCGTGATGCTGGTGGCGCTGCTGCTCACGCTCGCGGTGTCCGCGATCACGGGCGCGATGGAGGTCACCGTCACCTTCTTCGGCGTCTGGTGGGTCGAGGACACCCACGCCTATGCCTCGGATGCGGTGATCATCCTGGCCGCCCTGCACGTGCTTGGCGTCATCGTGGTGGGATTGCTTCAGCGTCAAAACCTGGTGCGCGCGATGTTCACCGGACGCAAGCAGCTGCGGGATCGCTCTTAAGTCCTGTCGGTCGGGCTGCTTCGCGGCTTCATGCTGCTTTAGATGCCGATTTTTCCCGAATGTCCGGCTTTGGTTGCTTCTTATTTCTATTCTAAACTTGAGGGATTCTAAAAGCGCGGCGTCCTCCCATCGCCGATTCTTCGCGAATTGTTTCCGGACAATGCTAGGTGCGTCCCAATGTCGCGGATTGCGTATCCGCCGACTAGCAGGGGGGCGCATGTCATCGCATCGTTACACGGGCTTGGGTGGATCGAAATTCAGACACGGCCTCAGATCGCGGCGCGCCGCGCTTCTCGCGGCGACCGCGCTCTCGATCGTCGGTAGCGTCAGCGCCGCTGCGGCCGAAGGTGACGCGAACGAAGCGCTGCTCAAGAAGCTCGACAAGATGGAGCAGCGCATCCAGGCGCTCGAAGCCGAACTGAAGCAGAAGGATGCCGCCGCCAAGCCGGCGCCGCGGCCGATCTCGACTCGAAGCGCCAATGCTGCAGCGTCATCCGTCGCGCCTGGGGGGACGACAGATGCCAAGCAGGACGCGAAGGATGCCAAGGGCAAGCCCGAGGCGCAGCCGGCAGGGACACCGGCCAAACCCATGCTGAATCTTCCGCCGCTTCCGTCGGTGGGGGACAAGCCGATCCTCGGGCTTGTCGACTCTCCCGTGCCGGGCCTCAGCATCGGTGCCTATGGCGAAATCAAGTTCGGCAGCGTGCAAAATCCTGCCGCCAACGGCCAATGGCAGAACGGCTTCGATGCAGCGCGATTCGTGCTGTTGCCGACCTACGCGATCACACCAAACATCATCTTCAACGCAGAGATCGAGTTTGAGCACGCAGGCTCCGGCTTCGACAACGATGACAAGCTGCACGGCACTGCCGAGATCGAGCAGGTCTGGATCGACTTCAAGATCATCGACCAGTTCAACGTGCGCTCGCCCGGTATCGATCTCGTGCCGATCGGCTACATCAACCAACACCACGAGCCGACGCAGTTTTACAGCGTGAACCGGCCCGAATTGTACAACGGCCTCATTCCGTCGACCTGGAAAGTGCCGTCCTCGAGTGTCTACGGAACCATTACCGAAGACCTGAAATATCAAGTGATGGTCAGCACCAGCAATGAGGACTTCGGCGACACTTTTGATAACCGGACCGCGGCCAAGACCGTGCCGCTTCCCGGCACGCCCTACGCCGCAGGCATCGATGGCCTGAATGCTCTCGGCTTCTCGCGGCCGCCGCTCGGTGACTTCCAGCAACTCAACAATGCCGTGGCCGTATCAGGGCGGCTCGACTTCACGCCGACATTCCTGCCCGGCCTCGCCGGAAGCGTCAGCGCCTATTACTCGCCGAACACGACGCCGCGCGGCGCGCATGACGATCTCGGCAACTTCCTCGGACACTCGAGCCTGACCATGTTCGACGCCGAGTTCCGCTATCGTGTTCCCGACACGGGTCTTGAATTGCGTGGCGAATATGTCCGCGCGGAATTCGGCCGTCCGGAGAACCTGCGCGCCAACAACGATTCAGATCCCGCCAATAACGTCGGCAAGACGATGTACGGCTATTCCGGCGAGGTCGCTTATCACGTGCCGCTCGGGACTGTCCTGAACAGCGAGTGGGAGGCGGTGCCGTTCTATCGCTACACTTATCAGAACCTGCAGACCGGAGGCTTTGCCGGTACGGACGCCAACCTGCCGACCGGCGCCGGCGAGCGACAGTTCCATACCGCCGGCTTCGCGCTGTTCCCATCGCCGAAGGTTGCGCTCAAGGCCACCTATCAGCACGTCATCGACAAGAGCATCACCGGCGCGATGTCGGATTCGTTCCTCGGCGGCGTCGGCTTCTTCTTCTGAGACCGGCGGGGCGCGCCGGAACGACGCGCCGCCACGGCGAGACATTGAACAACAGGAGTTGCGTAAAAGATGACGTGGGTTCGATATACGTTGCCGGCGGCGGCGCTCGTGTCGGTTGCCTCGCCCGCCTATGCCGTTCAGTACCTGTCGATCGCGGAGGCGCAGAAGCAGGCATTTCCGTCGGCGACGCACTTCACCGAAGTTCAGGCGGGACGCGTGTGGAAGGCTGAAGCCGGCGGCAAGGTCGCGGGCTTCTTTATCTTCGACCGGGTCATCGGCAAGCACCTGTTCATCGACTATGCGGTGGCGCTGACCCCGACGGGCGCAGTGCATAAGGTCGAAATCCTGGAGTACCGGGAATCCTATGGCGGTGAGGTCAGAAGTCCGGGCTGGCTGGCGCAATTCGTCGGCAAGAGCAGCGGCAGCGCGTTGAAGATCAACGGCGACATCAGGAATATCTCCGGCGCGACGCTGTCGTCGACGCATGTCACGGAAGGCGTGAAGAGGATCCTGGCCGCCTATGCCAATCGTCTCCGATAGGACCCGCCGCGCGCGGCCGCTGCTCGGCACCTTCGTCGAGATCGAGGTCGCAGCCGCCGGCCCCGAAGCGGATGCCGCCATTGACGCCGCATTCGATGCCGTCGCGCATGTTCATCGGCTGATGAGCTTTCATGAGCGCGACAGCGATGTCAGCCGCCTCAATCGAGAGGCCAGCGTTCTGCCGACACCGGTTCATGCCTGGACATTCGAGGTGTTGGAGGCGGCGGTCGAGATTCACCGGCGCTCTTGGGGGACCTTCGACGTGACCGTTGCGCCGGCGTTGCAAGCCATCGGCCTGCTGCCCGGACCGGACGGCGGTCGGGTCGTCGTGCCCGGGCCGTGCGTCGGCGACGCGATCGAGTTGCTACCGGAGCGCACTGTGCGCTTTCGAGCTCCTGAAATCACGATCGATCTCGGAGGAATCGCTAAGGGCTTTGCGGTCGACCGTGCCATCGAAGTATTGCGTGGATTCGGCGTTCCGGCGGGGCTGGTGAATGCCGGCGGCGATCTCCGGGTGTTCGGAGCAGGGCCGCAGAGGGTCGATCTGCGCGATCCGCGCGACCCGCTGCGCCTGCTCGCGCGGATCGAGATAGTCGGAGAGGCGCTGGCGTCGACGGCGCGTCGATTTGATCTGGCGGAGGGCACTTGTCCGGGAACCTCTCCGATCGTCAATCCCGCCACCGGCGAGCCGGCTACGGCGATCGTCGGCGCCACGGTCCGCGCGTCCTCATGCATGATTGCCGATGCGCTGACCAAGGTCGTGATGATCTCGGGGACCGATGCAGGCGACCTGCTTGAGCATTACGGAGCAAACGCCCTGTTGATCGCGGCCGACGGGGACATTCAGGTCACGTCCGACTGTTCACAGGTGGTGCATCTTGCGGCTTAAACGTTCATTTCGTTACGCGATGTATGCCGCGTTTGCGGCGCTGTTGCTGACAGGCGCCGGCTGGCTGGTGGCGGATTGGCAGAAAAACATCGCCGGCGACGAGATTTGGCAGCAGGTCGCCGCCAACTTGCTGATGGTTCACGGCGGTGTCGCCATGCTGACACTGCTGTTGCTCGGAGCGCTCGTTCCCGTGCATCTGTTGCGCGCGTGGCGGACCAGGAAAAATCGCATTTCGGGATCGATCATGGCGGCATTCAATGCCGCGCTGATCGTAACCGCCTTCGGGCTGTATTACCTCGGTTCGGAGGTTGTCAGGCCCTGGATGAGCTGGATCCACCTCAGTGCGGGGCTTACCCTGTCGATGATGTTTCCGCTTCACGTCTGGCTAGGCCGGCGCGAGTCGCGGTGAGGGGCCTACTGCACCGGCGGATCGCCGCTGGTGCGCTTCTTGGCGAGGTCCATCTCGGTGACGGCGATGAGGATCTCGGCGCGGGTCTTCAGGTCGGGCGCCTCGAGCATCGCCTGCTTTTCCGCCGGACCATAGGGCGACATCATCGCCAGCGCATTGACCAGCGCCTCGTTGGGCGCGGACTCGATGCCTTCCCAGTCCACCTTCAGATTGTTGGCTTCGAGGAAGTCGGCGAGTACCTCGAGCAGCGCCTTGCGGTCGACGGCCTCCTCGCCCTTGCGCGCAGTGAAGTCGCCGGTGAAGGAGAAGAAGTCGACCTTGCACTGCCGATACGGCGTCTGCACGGTCAGCTCCTCGACCACCTTGAAGCGCGCGACGCCGGTCAGTTCAAGGATGTAGCGGCCATCGCCGGATTCGGCGAGCTGGGTGATGCGGCCGACGCAGCCGATGCGGAACAGCACCGGCTTCGCCTCCTTCTGCGAATGCGCGACGTCCGGCTGGATCATGCCGATCAGGCGGTGACCGTCGCGCAGCGCATCGTCGATCATCGCGAGATAGCGCGGCTCGAAGATATTGAGCGGCATCTGGCCGCGCGGCAACAACAGCGCGCCGGGCAGCGGGAACACCGGGATCACCTCGGGGAGCTCGCCGGGCCCGCGATATTCGGCATTGATCGGCATCTGCGGTCCCGCTGTTGTGACGGGCGTACTTTACGAGAACAGGATAGTCGACAACCGCCTGCGCCCCTCGACGGTTGCCTCATCGGTGCCGCCCCACGCCTCGAAGAACTGCACCAGCTGCTTGCGCGCGCCGTCGTCGTTCCACTTGCGGTCGCGCTTGACGATGGCGAGCAATTGCTCCGTCGCCTCCGCGCGCTTGCCCATCGCATTGAGCGCGGTCGCGAGATCGAAGCGGGCCTGATGATCGAGCGGGTTTGCGGCGACTTTCTGTTCGAGCTCGGCGATCGGACCGACCGACTGCGCCTGTTCGGCGAGATCGATCGCCGCCTGCACGGCCTTCACCGCGGCGTCGCTGCGCTTGGATTCCGGCACCATCGCGAGCGTCTGCTTGGCCTGCTCGACCGCACCGGTCGTCATGTAGCATTTGGCGAGGCCGGCCAGCGCCGCGATATTGGTGGCGTCGTGCGCCAGCACCTCGGCGTAGATCTGCGCCGCACCTTCGGCGTCGCCCTCGGCGAGCACGGCGTCGGCCTCGGCCAGGACCTCGGTGAGATTGGGCTCGCCGGCGGCCGGCACGCCCTTGGTGATTTTCTCGATGAAGGCGTTGACCTGGCTCTCCGGCACCGCGCCCATGAAGCCGTCGGCGGGCTGGCCGTTGACGAAGGCGATCACGGCCGGGATCGACTGGATGCCCATCTGGCCGGGGATCTGCGGATGCTCGTCGATGTTCATCTTGACCAGTTTGACCCGGCCCTTGGCGTTCTTGACCGCCTTCTCCAGGATCGGCGTCAGCTGCCGGCAGGGGCCGCACCACGGCGCCCAGAAGTCGATCATGACCGGCTGGCGGCGCGATTCCTCGATGACGTCCTTGACGAAGGTCTGGGTCGTCGTCTCCTTGATCAGATCGGGCGCTGCCTGGGGCGTGGGGCCGCCCTGCTCCATTATCGTCACGTTGTCCTCGCCTGCTTCTGAGGTCGGAAATCCGGGGGCGTTCTAGCACGCTCCGCACGGCACGTTCAGCCGTTCTGTGAGCCTAGAGCATGATCCCGGAAAAGTGGGAACCGGTTTTCCGACAGATCACGCCCAGTACATGGCGGTGACCCGGCAAAATTCAATCGCTCGCGGTCCAATCCCGTTCGATCGGAGATCGGGTGGGCTTACCCACCCGGGACGGCCGAAGATGGCCGTCCTTGATGGCAACGGGGATCACCCATGGCGAAGGCCTATTACAGCACCGTGTTCGAGCAGCCGGCCGGCGAAGTCTGGAAAATCATCCGCGATTTCAACAATTACCCGGTCTGGGTCCGTGGTGCGGGGACGAGCGAGATCGAGGACGGCAAGTCCGGCGACACCGTCGGTGCGGTGCGCAACGTGCTGTACCGGGAACGGCGGATCCGGCAGCGGCTGCTCGCGCAGTCCGACGTCGAGCGCTTCCAGACCTACGAATTTGCCGGCCCTCCGACCCTGCCGATGACGGATTTCAGCGCAACCCTGCGGGTGACCCCGGTGGTCGACGGCGACCGGGCCTTTATCGAATGGTGGGCGGTGTTCGATTGCGACGCCGACCGCCGCGTCGAACTGGCGCAGACCCTGACCGGCTGGTTCGAGGGCTGGCTCGAATCGCTCCGGGACGAGATGGCTTTGAGGCCGGTTCCGGCGGAAACATAAAAAGAAATCGTCGCCGCGGCCGGTTTCGGCCGATTCGGGGTCAATTTTTAGCGAAACCGTGCGATTTCGTGAGGGGCAGACCGCGCTCTTGTGTTGCATTCACAGACAGCATTTGGCATAGGTCTGCCGTTGCCGGCGAGCGATCGCCGCCATTTCGGATGCGGGTGTAGCTCAGTGGTAGAGCACGACCTTGCCAAGGTCGGGGTCGAGGGTTCGAGCCCCTTCGCCCGCTCCAAAATCTCTCGCTGACCGAATATCTCGCCGACAGAGCTGACAGTCTGATGAAGGCCCGCCCCTATTGCGGGCTCTTTTGTTGTCCGCGCCGCCGTGCCGTTTGCCGCGGCCCGCGATGGCCGCTTCCGGGCTCGTTAGCCGTCAAATGGTGCATTCTCAAAACTGATAGAAATCTGTGGTTGTGTCGGCATTGAAATGGCTGCCGCTCGCCTCTCGAGGCGGCATGCAAGTGAATGATGTCGATCAGCTGGACGCCAGATCCCGCCTTGGAGCGCCGCGTTGCTCGCGCAAGCGTTGCAGCGCTGATCGCGCTTGCCGGCGTCGGGATATGTTCGCCGGCTTCAGCGCAGCAATTGCCGAGCGACTCCGCCTACGCGCCGGCGCCCAGTTTCTTTCCCATGCCCGGCCTTGAGCCGGCGCCCGGCTCCGAGCCCACGCAGCAGCCGCGGACCCGGGTCTACATCACGACGCGCGCGCATTGGGGCGGCCGGCAAAACTTCTGCGTCCGGACCTGCGACGGCCGCTTCTTCCCGCTGCCGCGCGTCAGCGGGGCAGCCGATGTCAGGTCTTGCGAGGCGACCTGTCCCGCTGCCGAGGTGAAGCTGTATTCCGGCTCCGACATCGACAGCGCCAGGACCGAAGAGGGCGAGACCTACAAGACGCTCGCAAATGCATTCCGGTTTCAGCGCGAGATCGTGCCGCAATGCTCGTGCAGCGCCAGCGCCTCAACCGGCCTGTCGCCGATTGCGATCGAGGACGACATGACGCTTCGGACCGGCGATATCATCGCCGCCGATGATGGCTTCAAGATCGCGGCGATCACCAGTGGGGAGCGGCGCAGCGTGTTGTTCAGGCCGCCGTCGAGGGCCAAGGCGCAGGCGCTCGGCCTGGCGCGGCTGTCGTCGCGATAGATTCCGGGCGTTAACTTCGTTCGAATATTACGCCGTGGTGCAGAATGCCTTGTTCGCAGGCAGAGGGCACAGGAAAATATCGTCTCAAATTTCGTCTCAACTTGTTTTGACGCAGCGCACACCGCTGCACGCGCTTTTCAGCGTCGTTGGATGTGCTACCATTTTGCAGTCTGACCTACCTCCAGACCGCCACCATCATCTCTCAGGGCGTTCAAAATCAATAACAGGCAAGCTGCAACGGCTTGCATAGGGGAGTGACGCGATGAAATCGGCTTTCAATCGATCGATACTTGCGTTCGCGGCGGTTGCGCTGCTGGCGGGGACAACCTTCGCCAATGCGCAGCAACAAACTGACAAGAACCGTGCGCTGAAGAAATACGAATCCGGCACCAAGGAATTCTGGACCCATCCGCCGGATGACTGGTTCCTCGGCGACGAGACCGAAGCGCAGAAGGGCCTTGCCCCGCCGTCCGGTCCGCCGACCGGCGCGTCCGACGCCGAACTCGCCAGCATGATGAAGAAGATCAAGCTGCCGCCGGGCTTCAAGATCGAGGTCTATGCCTCGAACGTGCTCGCGGCGCGGCAGATGGCCTGGGGCGACAAGGGTACGCTGTTCGTCGGCTCGTTCGGCCTCGGCAACGTCTATGCGATCAAGGACAACAACGGCAAGAAAGAGGTCAAGACCATCCTCAAGGGCCTCAACATGCCGACCGGCCTCACTTTCAAGGACGGCGCGCTCTATGTCATCGCGGTCGACAAGTTGATCAAGTACGACAATGCCGAAGCCAATCTCGACAATCTCGGCAGCGGCAAGGTGGTGTATGACGATATGCCGTCCTACGCGGCGCATGGCTGGAAATACATCGCCGTCGACAAGGATGGCTGGTTCTACATTCCGTTCGGACCTCCCTTCAACATCGGCATCCCGCCGACCTCGGTGTCGCAGATCCGCCGCGTCGATCCCAAGACCGGCAATGCGGAGATCTGGGCGCTCGGCGTGCGCAACTCGGTCGGCGGCGACGTCGATCCGCGCACCGGCAAGTACTGGTTCACCGAAAACGCCCGCGACTGGATCAGCGACGATCTGCCGAGCGACAAGCTCAACATGATCTCGAAGATCGGCGAGCATTTCGGCTATCCCTATTGCCACCAGGGCAACCTGCCGGACACCAAGTTCGCAATGGGTCACAAGTGCTCGGAGTTCACCCCGCCGGTGTACAATCTCGGCGCGCACGTGGCTCCGCTCGGCATGAAGTTCTATACCGGCAGCCAATTCCCGGCCGACTACAAGAACGCGATCCTGATCGCCGAGCACGGCTCCTGGAACCGGCACAAGTACCAGGGCGGCCGCATCGTGAAGATCACCGCGAGCCCCGACGGCAAGAATGCCAAGCAGGAAATCTTCGCCTCCGGCTGGATCGAGGGTGACCAGGGCTATCTCGGCCGTCCTGCCGACATCCTGCTCGACAAGGATGGCTCCATCCTCGTCGCCGACGACTGGGCCGGTGCGATCTATCGCATCAGCTACAGCAAGAAGTAACGGTCGAAGCTCATGAGGCTGCGGTGGCCGTGAGGCGACCGCAGCCTCTGTCGCGATCGGGTAAAGGAACCACCTCGTCATGCCCGGACTTGCCGCCTACGCCGAGGCTTCGGCGCGCCTGAGATCGTTAGCCGCGTCGAAGCCTTGGCGAAGACGGGATCCGGGCATCCATCCAAACAAGAACCCCTCTTCAAGCCAGATGGATTGCCGGGGCGAGCCCGGCAATGACATGCGGAGAAACTGGCCATGCGCGTTGTGTCCCTCGGAATGCTGTTCGCGTCGGCGATCGCGCTGACCCCGTCCGCCAATGCCGCCGATGTCGCCGCCGGCAAGGCGAAGGCCGAACTCTGCGCCGGTTGTCATGGCGACAACGGCATCTCGCAGACCGAGAACATTCCGTCGCTGGCCGGCCAGCTCGACCAATTCATTCAGTGGCAGCTGGTGTTCTTCCGCGCCGGCGCGCGCAAGAACGAGCAGATGCAGCCGATCGTCGAGCAGCTCAACAACGACGACATCCGCAATCTCGGCGCCTATTTCGCGTCGCTGCCGCCGTTCAAGGGCGGCAAGGACGACAATCCTGATTTGTCCGAGAAGGGCAAGCAGGCCGCGGCCGGCCGCCGCTGCGCCTCATGCCATGGCGACGGCTTCGCCGGCACCAAGGCGGTCGCCCGCATCGCCGGCCAGCGCGAGGAATATCTCGTCAAGGCGCTGCATGACTACAAGTCCGGGCAGCGCTCCGGCGGCGCGCAGGCGGCGATGGCCGATGTCGCGTATCCCTTGAGCGACGAGGAGATCACCGCGCTCGCGCATTATCTGGCGCATTTGTAGCGACGCGGCGCTCGGCCATCCTCCCCTGGAGGGGTCGAGACGAGCGAAGCTCGCTCTGGGATCGGCGCGAATGCAATGAGCGACGAGGTGGGGTGACGGTCTCTCCACTCGAACAGTGCCCGTGTTGAGAGATCACCCCACCCCGTCTCACATCTCGCTTCGCTCGGTGTGAGCCGACCCTCCCCCTCCAGGGGAGGGTGGAGATCATCCCCGCTGCTTCTCATACGCCTTGAGATGCGTGTAGGCCGTGCGCAGCTTCGGCACCGGGATCTTGGCCGCATCCGCGCGCACGATCAGGTCGCCGATCACGTGATCGGCTTCGACCGGCAGCCCCGCCTTGATATCGCGGAACATCGATGCGGTCATCGGCGAGCCCTCGGTGGTCAGGAGCCCGCGGGTACGCTGGAAGAACGGGCCGCCCGGTTCGTGGCCGGCATCGGCGGCAATCGCGCTGCATTCGTCGAGGATGCCGAGCAGGAAATCCTTGCCGCCGGGCGCGGCCAGGATGTTGCCGACCGAGGTCCGCATCAGGCTGGTGGAGGCGGCGAGCGATGCCAGGAACACCCACTTCTCCCACATGTCCTGCATGACGTGCTCGCTGGCAGCCGCGCCGTTGACGACGGAGAACGTGTCGGCGATCGCGCGCACCCGGTCCGACATGCCGCCGGCGCGTTCGCCGAAAGCGAGCGACTGCATCGGCTGCAGCTGCACCACCTCGCGCTTCTCGTTCAGCGTCGCCGCGATCGCGCAAAGGCCGCCGAGCACATGCTGGACGCCGAACTTCTTCTCGAGCGCATCGAGGTGCAGCATGCCGTTGAGCAGCGGAATGATCGCGGTCTTATCGCCGACACCAGGCGCAAACGACTTGATCGCGTCCTCGAGGTCGAACGCCTTGCAGCTCAGCAGTACGACGTCGAACTTGTCCGACAGTTTGTCGGCCTGCACCGTCGGCGGGTTGTTCAGCGTGACATCGCCGTTCGGGCTCCTGATCACGAGCCCGGCGGAGGCGAGCTCGGAGGCGCGGCGGGGCCGAACCAGGAAGGTGACGTCGCGACCGCCCTGAAGCATCCGGCCGCCGAAATAACCGCCGATCGCACCGGCGCCGACCACGAGAACGCGCATGGGAATTTGTCCTTCTTTGTTGTTGCCCGGAAGCCAGGGGCGAATGGGGAGTGGCGAATAGATAGGGATCTGAACCGGCTATTCGCTACTCGCTATTCGCCGCCCGCTCATCTCACTTTCCCGACACCATGTCCTCGACTTCGCGCAGCTGCTCCTTGCCGAAGAAGATCTCCTTGCCGACGAAGAAGGTCGGCGAGCCGAACGCGCCGCGCTCCACAGCCGACTGGGTGTATTCCATCAGCTTGCCCTTCACGTCAGCGTCCTGCGCGCGGGCGAACAGCTTTGCGGCATCGAGGCCGGAGGACGCGATGGCTTTGCCGGCCACTTCAGGATCGTCCATCTTCTTCGGCTCGACCCACATGTGGTGGAAAGCCGCCTCGATATACTTCTCGAACACGCCCTCAAACTGGGCGGCGACCGCCGCGCGCATCAGGTTCAGCGTGTTGACCGGGAAGAACGGGTTCCAGGTGTAGGGCCTGACGTTGAAGCGCTTGAGGAAGCGCTCGGTCTCGATCTTCATGAACTCGGGCTTGTTCTTGACCCCCGCCAGCGTCTCGGCCGGCGATTTGTTGTTGGTGGCCTTGAAGATGCCGCCGAGCAGGATCGGGACATATTCGAATTTGACGCCGGTGCGCTGTTCGATCGCCGGGATCGCCTCGTGGCTGAGGAACGCGTTGGGGCTGCCGAAATCGAACAGGAATTGCGGATTCTGGCTCACGGCGCTCTCTCCCTCAGCTTGTCTCGTTTGGGCTCGTTGTAGCATGGGCCTATCGTCGCAGGCACCATCGGTAGAATATGATACTCATCATGTGAGCAGCAGTGCGTGATGTCAAATCAGCCGCTTGATGCTCTGCTTGCGCCATACCAGGGCGTAATAGGCCATCTGCAACAGGAACATGGTTGCGAAGGTGACGGGATAGGCGATCCAGATGCCGCTGATGCCGATGGCGCGGCTGAGCAGGGTCGCGACCGGCACCTCGACCGCCGCGATCGCCAGGGTCGAGATGAACAGCGGCATCCACACCGTGCCGCCGGCGCGCATCGCGCCGGAAAACACCGTCGCCATGCCGAACAGCACCATGCTCCACAGCACGATGTACAGCAGCTGCTGGGCGAGCGCGAGCACCGCACTGTCGGTGATGAAGAAGCCCATCAGCGGCCGCGCGAAGAGATAGCCGAGCACCACCAGCCCTCCGGTCAGCGCGAGATTCATCTCGAGCCCGGTCCTGACGATGGCGCCGACCCGGCCGGGTTCACCGCGGCCGATCGCCTGTGCGCCGAAGATCGAGGTCGTGATGGCGATCGAGATCGCCGGGAACTGCACATAGCCGATCACCTGGTTGACGGCGCCATAGGCGGCGGTGGCGTCCGAGCCGAACCCGTTGACGAGGCCGAGCAGCACCAGTTCGGCGAGCGAGACCACCACCATGCCGATCGCGGTCGGAATGCCGAGCCGCAGCACGATGCGCAGCAGCGCGCCGTTCGGCCGCATCGCGCGCAGGAACGCTGTGTCGAAGGCGAGCGGGTGCTTGTGCCTGAGCATGTGGACATGCAGCCAGAGCAGCGTCACCACGCCCGAGACGGCGGAGGCAATCGCGGCACTGGCGACGCCCAGCATCGGCAGGCCGAGCCAGCCGCGGATCAGCGCGGGCGTCACCACGAGCCCGACGACGGTCGAGACCGTCAGAGCCACCAGCGGCGTCACGGTGTCACCGACGCCGCGCATCATCGCCGCGAGCAGCAGGAATGCGAAGGTCACCGGCATCGTGATCATCATGATCCGCGCATAGGACACCGCGGCGTCGAGGACGTCGGGCGGCGTGGCAAGCGCGATCAGGAGCGGCCGAGCGAACAGGCCGCCGAGGATGGCGATCGCCAGCGCCAGCAGCAGCGTCACGGTCATGGTGGTGCCGGCAACCGCCTTCACCCGGTCGGGCTCGCCGGCGCCCCAGGCCTGGCCGATCATGACCGAGGCACCCGCGCTGAGGCCGATCACGAAGGAGATGAAGAAGAACATCACCGGGAAGAACACCGATGCCGCCGCCAGCGCGTCGACCCCGATCATCTGGCCGAGATAGACGCCGTTGATGGTGCCGAACAGCGACTGCAGCACATTGCTCAGCAGCATCGGTGCGAGGAACGACAGGAAAGCTTTGCGTAAGGAGGGAGGGTTGGACACGTTCGACTTCCAAAAATGGTACCGAGCTTGTGCAGCTTGGCGAGCCAGGTCAGGCAACACACACCGCTGTCGTCCCTGCGGAAGCAGGGACCCATACTCCGCGGCCTTTGCAAAAGGCACGCGGCTAGTTCGATGCGCTGCAATGCTCTTCAGTGGTTATGGGTCCCTGCTTTCGCAGGGACGACATCCTGCTCGAGGTTATTCGTTCACACTAATCAAAACGAATCAGTCCGCTTGATCGCTATAGGCGAGCGCGATGGCGTGATCACGGATATCGGCCGGCCAGTCCGCGATCAGCGCCGCGAAGCGCCGCCGGTCGTGCGCGAACAGCGCGCGGATCGCCTCCTCGTAATGCGGCCGGTTACCGGCCATCGTGGTCATGAAGCGATAGGCGGCATCCTGCGCTGCGCGCGTGCGGTCCTTGTCGCCGCTTGAGCGCCGCGCCTCGTCGACCAGCTTGCGGATCGCAACCGATGCGCCGCCCTTCTGCTGCGCGAGCCAGTCCCAATGCCGCGGCAACAGCGTGATCTCGCGCGCGACGACGCCGAGCTTTGGCCGTCCCGGCCCGCGCGGCGCGGCCGGCACCGCCGGCTCTTCGTCGAGCGGGCGGGCTGGCTTGGGCAGCCGCGCCAGCACGTCGTCGACCGAGCCGCGGAAGTCGATATCGACCAGCGCCGAGGTGCGGCCGTTGAATACCAGGATCGCGGCGTCCTTGCGCTGATCGAGCAGCTGCTTGGCCGTGCGGGCGACCTCGGGGAGGTCACCGGCTGCGATGCGGTGCTCGTTTTCAAAGGCGACATAGGCTGGGTTCATCGCGGATCTCTTCGGTTGCGCAGCATATTGCCCGGGTAATTCGGGGTAATCCAGGCGCGGACGTCTCGACTTTCTTGCGGCGGGCTGGCACCAAACGCCGCCCGATTGCGCTGACATTTGAGAGGACGCCCATGCTGACGGTTCATCACCTCAACAATTCCCGCTCGCAGCGCGTGCTGTGGCTGCTCGAGGAATTGGGCGTTCCTTACGAGATCGTGCGCTACCAGCGGCAGCCCGACATGCGGGCGCCGAAGGAGCTGCGCGCGATCCATCCGCTCGGCAAGTCGCCCGTCGTCACCGACAACGGCAACACCATCGCGGAATCCGGCGCGATCCTCGAATACATCATCGCGACCTACGGCAATGGCCGCCTGATTCCGCAGGCCGATACGCCGCAGCGGCTGCGCTACACCTATTGGCTGCACTACGCCGAGGGATCGGCGATGACGCCGCTGCTGCTGAAGCTCTTGTTCACACTGATGCCGAAGCGCGCGCCGGCGCTGCTGCGGCCGCTGGTGCGCAAGGTGTCGAACCAGGCGCTGTCCACGCTGGTCAATCCGCAGCTCAAGCAGCACATGGCCTATTGGGAAGGCGAGCTCGGCAAGAGCGAATGGTTCGCCGGCAGCGAATTCTCCGGCGCCGACATCCAGATGAGTTTTCCGCT
The DNA here is from genome assembly GCF_040446015.1 of Bradyrhizobium sp. INPA03-11B. NCBI lineage: Bacteria > Pseudomonadati > Pseudomonadota > Alphaproteobacteria > Hyphomicrobiales > Nitrobacteraceae > Bradyrhizobium > Bradyrhizobium sp. INPA03-11B. The sequence goes on along the minus strand of NZ_JASGSR010000037.1, from coordinate 30,056 downwards.
GGAAGCGGCCGCCGCGCGCGGCGGGCTCGAGGACGGTCACCCCCGATGCGTCGCGTTTCTCGAACGCATCCACGCCCGCCCGGCCTATGCGCGGGCGCTGGAGAAGGGCGGGCCGTACGAGGTCGGCCGATAAACGCGCGCTCATCGCGGCAGCTCGACCAGCGGCAGCAACCGTGAATCGGCGAGCGCCGCGGTGCGATGCCCGATGCCGGCCAGATAAGCCTCCGCCACGGCGAAGGCGAGGAATGCGCCGCGGCTCTTCTGCCGGATCAGCATCGCGCGGTCCCAGCGCTGGGCCTCGGGCCCGATCAGGAACGACCCGCCGTCACCCATGAACAGGATGTCGCCGCCGCTCTTCTGCAGATGCGGGAGCGTGTGGGCGACATAGCGGTCGTAGGCCTCCGCGCCGGATATCGGCTGCGGCGGGGCGAGCTCGGGGTCTTGCGAATAATCGGCGATCTCGCGGAAGCGCAGCAGATTGAGCATCACCAGCTCGCCGGTGATCTCGCGCTGGGCAAAGTCGCGCCCGGCGTCCCAGGTCGGCTCCAGATAGCAGGCGGTGTCCATGTTGGTCGTCCCCATCGGGTTCGGATGGCACTTTTTACCAGGGCATAATTGCCTTGTCAATAATACCCGGATATAAATCATCGCACCAAAGACGACAGGAGCCGCCATGAAGACCGAGGACCGCAAGCTGGCCATCGCCGATTACAAGAAGCGCGCGAGCGTTGCCGGCGTGTTCGCGATCCGCTGCCGCGCGACCGGTGCGGTCTGGGTCGGGCCCGCGCTCGATCTCGACAAAATCCGGAACCGGATCTGGTTCACGCTGCGGATGGGCAGTCATCGCAATGCTGAGCTGCAGCGCGCCTGGTCGGCGCATGGCGCAGACAACCTGTCGCTCGAAACGCTGGAGCGGATCGAAGATGAGGAGCTCGCCTATGTGCGCGACACGCTGCTCAAGGAGCGCGTGGCGCACTGGCGCGCGCAGCTGAAGGCGTCTGCAGTCTAGCTTAGCGCGCCGGCAGCGCCTGCACGGTGACGCCGGGCGGCGGCACGTCGTCGTCGGGCACGAAGAAGTCCGACATCAGCGGCACCGAGGGATCGACGCGATAATGCTCGAAGTCGCGCACGCCGTTGGCATAGAGCACCTTGTCGTCGATGCAGAAATGCCCGGTGAATTCGCGCGACGGCCGCGTGATGATCGCATAGGCCGCATCGCCCATGATCTCGGGGGTGCGGCTCGCGCGCATCATGGCATCGCCACCGAGCAGATTGCCGACCGCGGCGGTCGCGATCGTGGTGCGCGGCCACAGCGCGTTGACGGCGACTCCGGCCGATTTCAGCTCGCCGGCCAGCCCGAGCACGCACATGCTCATGCCGAACTTCGCCATCGTGTAGGCGGTCGAGTGCTCGAACCATTTCGTCTTCATGTCGAGCGGCGGCGACAGCATCAGGATGTGCGGATTCTCCGCCTTCTTCAGATGCGGGATGCAGTATTTCGACACCATGAAGGTGCCGCGGGTGTTGATCCCCATCATGAGATCGTAACGCTTCATGTCGGTGGCCTGCGAATTGGTCAGGCTGATCGCGCTGGCATTGTTGACGCAGACGTCGATGCCGCCGAACTCGGCGACGGTCTGCTCGATCGCCGCCATCACCTGCCCCTCGTCCCTGATGTCGCAGATGACAGGCCGCGCCTTGCCGCCGGCGGCGCGGACCTCGTCGGCTGCTGTGTAGATCGTGCCCTTCAGCTTCGGATGCGGCTCGGCGGTCTTCGCCGCGATTGCGACATTGGCGCCGCCACGCGCCGCCCGCAGCGCGATCGCGAGCCCAATGCCGCGGCTCGCGCCGGAGATGAACAGCGTCTTGCCTTTGAGCGATGTCATCTGCTGGCTCCTCCACAGTTAGGGACGCACCATGTCAGGCTCCCTCTCCCCTTGTGGGAGATGGTTGGGGGTGAGGGGTATCTCTCCGCACGGCGTACTGGGCGGATGGACCGCGACCCCTCACCCGGATTGCATCTTCAATGCAATCCGGCCTCTCCCACAAGGGGAGAGGCGAAGCGGAGCAAGTTGGTCGGTCAGTGCTCACTTCTACCCACCCGCATGCAGCACGCGCCCGCGCGTTTCCGGCAGTGCATAAGCGGCGATGAAGAACACGGCATAGGCCGCCACCGCGAAAATCGCGATTGCGTTGGCGAGCGTGGTCGTGGTCGAGAGCGCGCCGACCAGGAACGGAAACAGCGCGCCGACGCCGCGGCCGAAATTGTAGCAGAAGCCCTGGCCGGAGCCGCGCAGCCGGGTCGGATACAGCTCGGTGAGGAACGCGCCCATGCCGGAGAAATAGCCCGAAGCAAAGAAGCCGAGCGGGAAGCCCAGCACCCACAGCACCTCGTTGGAGAGCGGCAATTGGGTGTAGAGAAGCACGACCGCGATGGCGCCGATCGAAAAGATCAGGAACAGGTTGCGCCGGCCGATCCGGTCGGCGAGCCAGGCGCCGACCAGATAGCCGATGAACGAGCCGATGATCAGCGTCGCGAGATAGCCGGTCGAACCGACCACCGAGAGCTTGCGCTCGGTGGTGAGGAAGCGCGGTACCCAGAACGTGATGGCGTAATAGCCGCCCTGCATGCCGGTGCCGACCAGTGAGGCCAGCAGGGTGGTCTTCAGGATCGGTCCCTGGAAGATCTCCCACAGCGCGGCGGGTCCGGTGCCGGACGCCTGCTGCTGCGCCATCGTGGCGGCGGAGATCTCGGGCTCGGTGACGTAACGGCGCAGGTAGAACACCAGTAGGGCCGGCAGCGCGCCGATCACGAACATCCAGCGCCAGGCGTTCTCCGCAGGCAGGATCGAGAACAGCACCGCCTGCGCCAGCACCGCAAGGCCCCAGCCGACCGCCCAGCCCGACTGCACCGAGCCGACCGCGCGGCCGCGATATTGCGGCCGGATCGCTTCGCCGATCAGCACCGCGCCGGCCGCCCACTCGCCGCCGAAGCCGAGGCCGAGCAACGCGCGGGCGATCAGCAGCTGGTCGAAATTCTGCACCAGGGCGCAGACCAGCGAGAAGAACGAGAACCAGATGATGGTGAGCTGCAGCGTCTTCACCCGTCCGATCCGGTCGGAGAGATAGCCGCCGAGCCAGCCGCCGATCGCGGAGGCCAAAAGCGTCACGGTGCCGGCGAGGCCGGCGGTGCCGGCATCGACCTTCCACAGCGTGATGATGGTGCCGATGACGAGCGGATAGATCATGAAATCCATGCCGTCGAGCGTCCAGCCCGACGCGCAGGCCCAGAACGTGCGCCGCTCCTGCAAATTCATGTCGCGATAGAAGGCGAGGAGGCTGGTGTCCTCGATCTCTGCGACTTCCATCGATTTGGATTCGGCCGTGCTCATGCGCGTTCCCCGGAGAAATCTTTCACCGGCACTTTGCGATCCGCGGCCGGAGTTGCGCGGACCGCCAATCTATCGCGATGTTGCAGGCGGGGCAAAGCCGCGTTTGCGCGCCTTTAGTAGGCCGCGGTCTCAGTACCCCGCGGCCTCCGAGCCACGCGTGCGCGGATCGGGCGCGCCGAGCAGACCATTGGTCGTGACGAGGATCGAGTTCGCGGAGGAGTAGCCGAGCGGTTCGACCAGTCTGTGGCCCTTGGCGCGCAGATCGGCGAGCACCTCGTCGGGAAAGCCGCGCTCGATCCGGACCTCGTCGGGCAGCCATTGATGGTGCATGCGGGGCGCCGCGACCGCGGCTGCGATGTCCATCTTGTAGTCGATGACGTCGACGATGATCTGCGTCACCGCTGATATGATGCGGCTGCCGCCGGGCGATCCCGTCACCAGCACCGGCTTGCCGTCCTTCAGCACGATGGTCGGCGACATCGACGACAGCGGGCGCTTGCCGGGGCCCGGCAGATTGGCCTCGAAGCCGACCAGGCCGAACGCGTTAGAGGCGCCGGGCGCTGCGGTGAAATCGTCGAGCTCGTTGTTGAGCAGCACGCCGGTGCCGTCGGCGACGAGGCCGACGCCATACGGGAAGTTCAGCGTGTAGGTGTTGCTGACGGCGTTGCCAGTGGCATCGACCGCCGAATAATGCGTGGTGTTGTCGCCCTCATGCGGCTGCTTCGCGTTGCGCACGTCGGTCCAGGGCGTGGCGCGGGCAAGATCGATGGTCGCGCGCTGCTTCGCGGCATAGTCCTTGTCGACCAGCAGCTTCGTCGGCGCGTCGACGAAGGCGGGATCGCCGAGATAGCGGGCGCGATCGGCATAGGCCCGCTTCATCGCCTCGATCATGACATGCAGCGAGGCCGCCGAGCCCTGCTTCATGTCCGACATCTGAAAGCCTTCGAGGATGTTGAGGATCTCCAGCAGCACGACGCCGCCGGAGGAGGGCTGTGGCATCGAGACGATGTCGTAGCCGCGATAGCTGCCGCGGATCGGCGTGCGGATCACCGGCTGGTAGGATTTCAGATCTTCGAGGCTGAAGATGCCGCCGGCATTCTTGATTCCGCTGACGAGCTTTTCAGCGACCGCGCCTTCGTAGAAGCCGCGCGGCCCCTGTTCGGCAACCGCGGTCAAGACGCCGGCGAGATCGCCCTGGATCAGGCGGTCGCCCTCATGCAGCGGCGTGCCGTCGGCGCGTGAGAACGTCTTGGCTGAATTGGGCCAGCGCGACATGCGGCGATACATGTCCGCCAGCGTATCCGCGGTATCGTCGGTGACGATGAAGCCGTCGCGTGCGAGATCGATCGCCGGCTTGAGGATCTGCGCCAGCGTGAACTTGCCGGAGCCGTATTTCTCCAGCGCCAGCGCGAGGCCCGCGACCGTGCCGGGCACACCGATCGCGAGCGCGGAGTTGCGCGACTTGTCCGGATCGGGCTTGCCCTCGGCGTTGAGGAACATGTCGCGGGTTGCGGCCTGCGGCGCGGTCTCGCGATAGTCGATCGCGACATCTTCATTGCGAGCGGCGAGATGGATCACCATGAAGCCGCCGCCGCCAATATTGCCGGCGCGCGGGTAGGTCACCGCCATCGCAAAGCCGGTCGCGACCGCGGCGTCGACCGCATTGCCGCCCTGGCGCAGGATATCGGCGCCGACCCGCGCCGCGAGCTTCTCCTGTGCAACCAGCATGCCGTGTTCGGCGCGAATGCTGCTGGTCGTAGCAGTGGCTGACGGCTCGTAGGCGCGACGCTGCACCTGGCCGAGGGCGGGCGCAGCGATGCCGATCACCAGGAGAGCGGCAAACAGCCGCCGCGACATCGTTGCTGTCAGCGCCATCGAAATGTCCTGCCCTGTTCATCGCCGTATCAGCCAAACCGGCCCATGCTATATGGGAGCGGCTTGAAGCGGCAAAAGCCTGCCTGTGGCTCGATCTGGGGAATATCTTTGGCGATGACGGCAACAATGCAGACCGGGCGCGGGTGAAGCGAAGGCCTCCACCAAAGCCTATCCTGGCCGCGCAGCCGTCATCAGCTGGATCTTCTTCGACTGGGCCGCGCAGCCCTATTTCACGCTGATCACGACCTTCGTGTTCGCGCCCTATTTCGCGAGCTTCGTCGCGCCCGACGCCGCAAGCGGGCAGGCGCTGTGGGGCTTTGCGACTGCCGCGGCGGGGCTTGCGATCGCGTTGTTGTCGCCGGTGTTAGGGGCGATCGCCGATGCCAGCGGCCGGCGCAAGCCATGGATCGCGGTGTTCGGCGCGCTGCTCGTGATCGGCTCGAGCGCGATGTGGATCGGCACGCCCGGCAATCCCGACATCATCCCCATGCTCCTGCTCGCTTATGCGATCGCCAGCGTCGGCGTCGAGTTCGCGACCGTGTTCAACAATGCGATGATGCCGACCCTGGTGCCGCCGGACAGGATCGGGCGGCTCTCCGGCACCGGCTGGGCCACCGGCTATGTCGGCGGCATCCTCAGCCTCGTGCTGGTGCTCGGCTTCCTCGCCGCCAACGCAGAGACCGGCAAGACGCTGTTCGGCTTCGCGCCGCTGTTCGGCCTCGATCCGGTCATGCATGAAGGCGACCGCATCACTGGGCCGCTGACCGGGCTGTGGTTCATCATCTTCGTGACGCCGATGTTCCTGTTCACGCCGGACTATCCGGCGAAACGGCCCATGCGCGAGGCGCTCGGCGAAGGCCTGCGCGAGCTCAGGGAATCATTTGCGAGCCTGCCGAAGCAGAGATCGCTGGCGTGGTTCCTGCTGGCGAACATGATCTACACCGACGGGCTGGTCTCGCTGTTCGCGTTCGGCGGCATCTATGCCGCCGGCACGTTCGGCTGGGACACGATCCGGATCGGCACCTTCGGCATCATCCTCGCGGTGGCCGGGACGTTCGGCGGCTGGATCGGCGGCAAGCTCGACGATGCGTTCGGGCCGAAGCGCGTGATCACCGGCAGTCTTGTGATCCTGCTGTTTGCGATCGTCGTGATCCTCACCGTGAACAAGGATTCCATCCTGTTCATCCCGGTCGCACCGCCGGTGCCGGGAGGTCCGTTGTTCGCGGGTGCCGCCGAGCGCGCCTATATCGTGCTGGGCTGCCTGATCGGCGCCACCGGCGCGCCATTGCAGGCGGCCTCGCGCTCGCTGCTGATCCGTCTCGCGCCCAGGGATCGCATCGCGCAGTATTTCGGCTTGTTCGCGCTGACCGGGAAGGTGACGTCGTTCATCGGCCCGCTCCTGATCGGCGCGATCACCGCGGCGACTGCGAGCCAGAAGTACGGCATGGCCGTGCTGGTGGCGTTTTTCGTGGCGGGGCTGGGGTTGCTGGCGCGGGTGCGCGAACAGTAACCGCCGTCGTCCCGGCCAAGCGAAGCGCGAGCCCGGACCCATAACCACAGGGTGAAGTTGTTGTGCGACGCTGTGGCCCCAGCGAACTTCACACATGAAGCGATGGTTATGGGTCCCTGCTTTCGCAGGGACGACGGTGCTGACAGATCAGTGCCTGAAATGTCGCACGCCGGTGAACACCATGGCGATGCCGTGCTCGTCGGCGGCCTTGATCACCTCGTCGTCGCGCATCGAGCCGCCGGGCTGGATCACGGCGGTGGCGCCGGCCTCGATGCAGGCCAGCATGCCGTCGGCGAACGGGAAGAAGGCGTCGGAGGCGACCACCGAACCCTTGGTCAGCGGCTCGGCGAGCTTCAGCTCGGCCGCAGCATCCAGCGCCTTGCGTGCGGCGATGCGTGCGGAATCGACCCGGCTCATCTGGCCGGCGCCGATGCCGACGGTGGCGAGATCCTTGGCGTAGATGATGGTGTTCGACTTGACGTGTTTGGCGACACGGAAGGCGAATTTGAGATCGCGCAGCTCGGCGTCCGTCGGCGCGCGCTTGGTCGCGACCTTCAGGTTCATGTCCTCGACCACGGCATTGTCGCGGCTCTGCACCAGGAGGCCGCCGGCGACGGTCTTGGCGGTGAGGCCGACCGCGCGCGCGTTCGGCAGGCCGCCGGCGAGCAGCAAGCGCAGATTGCGCCGGCCGGCGATGATCGCAATCGCCTCCTCGGTCGCATCGGGCGCGATGATCACCTCCGTGAAGATGCCGATGATGGCGCGCGCCGCATCCGCATCGAGCGTGCGGTTGACCGCGATGATGCCGCCATAGGCCGAGGTGGAGTCACAGGCCAGTGCGCGGGCGTAGGCGGTGGCGAGATCGGGACCCTCGGCAACACCGCAGGGATTGGCGTGCTTGACGATGACGCAGGCCGCGGTGCGCTGCGGATCGAACTCGCCGACGCATTCATAGGCCGCGTCGGTGTCGTTGATGTTGTTGTAGGACAGTTCCTTGCCCTGCAGCTGGCGTGCGGTGGCAACGCCCGGCCGCTTCTCCGGCGTGGCATAGAACGCGGCGGTCTGGTGCGGGTTCTCGCCATAGCGCAGCGACTGGATCAGCCTGCCGCCGAAGGCGCGGAAGTCCGGCGCCTTGGTATCGAGCTGCACGGCGAACCAGTTCGAGATCGCGGCGTCATAGGCCGCGGTGCGCGCATAGGCCTTGGCGGCAAGCCGCCGGCGCAGGCCGAGCGAGGTCGCGCCCTTGTGCGCGGCGAGCTCGTCGAGCACGGCCTGATAATCCTGCGCCTCGACCACCACGGCGACGTCGTCATGGTTCTTCGCCGCGGCGCGGATCATCGCGGGGCCGCCGATGTCGATGTTCTCGATGCACTCCTCGAACCCTGCGCCTTTGTCGACGGTGGCCTCGAACGGATAGAGGTTGACGACCAGCAGATCGATCGGCGCGATGCCGTGCGAGGCCATCGCCGCGGCGTGTTCCTTGTTGTCCCGGATCGCGAGCAGGCCGCCATGCACCTTCGGATGCAGCGTCTTGACCCGACCGTCCATCATCTCGGGGAAGCCGGTGAGCTCGGAGACGTCCTTGACCTTCAGCCCGGCCGCAGCGATCGCCTTGGCGGTGCCGCCGGTCGAGACCAGCTCGACGCCCTGGCCGGCCAGCGCCTTGGCGAAATCGATCAGTCCGGTCTTGTCGGAAACGGACAACAGAGCGCGGGTCACGCGGCGAAGCTGCTCGGTCATATCGGAAAATCCTTGGCTGTTAAGGCAGCCGGGTAGCATGGTTTTGTGCGGTACGAAACCGCTTCCCGGGGCCAAATTCTTGGAAATTGCGGACGATCCGATCCTCATCCCCGTCATCCTGAGGTGCGAGCGCTTGCGAGCCTCGAAGGGTGCACGGCCCGGCTGGTGGCCGATTCATCCTTCGAGGCTCGCCGAAGAGGCTCGCACCTCAGGATGACGGGTGTGAGTCAGGCTGCGCTGCGGATCGGCGTTTCCGCCACCGTTACAGCGGCAGTTCCGGCTCGCGGCGGGCGTTGCGGCGGGCGTTGGTGGCGGTGGCCGAGGTCGAGGAGCGCACGAAGCTCCAGCGGATGGTGCCGGCGTGCCGCGCGTCCTGCCGGATCACGATCTGGGAGGTGCGGCGCGGGCCGTCATTGCCGGCCAGGAACACGCTGTCCTCGAGATCGACCTTGTCGTCCATCGCCTCGAAGGTCCAGACGTCGCGGTTCGGCAGCACCAGCATCACGCCGCGGGCATCCGACAGCCGGCTCGCCTTCACCGAGGGGTGCAGGTGGAAGCGCAGCGCGAAATCGGCCTCGCTGCCCTTGATGCGGCCGCCCGGCGCCGGCGTCAGCTGGTCCTCGCCCTCCAGGCGCGTGCCGTCCTGGGAGACCATCAGCACGCGGCGATGGATCACGCCGAAGCGCGAGAGATAGCCGTCATGCGAGGCGGTGAGCACGTCGCCGCCGGGAACGGCCTCGCGGTAGCTCTCGACATTGCTGGGCCCACTGGTGATCGGCGCGCCGCGCAGCAGCCGCTTCATCGCCGACAGCTCGACGAACTGGCACGACGAGGTGTCGCGATAGGTCAGCGTCGAATGCGCCGCGGTGGAGCGCGCGAACGGCCGCCAATTGTCGCGCCCCGTGGACGGCATGCCGCAATTGACGACGATGCGGCTTGGACCCGAGGAGAGCTCGAACGACAGGCAGCCGGCATGCGCATCCTGGCTGACGCTCGCCGGCGGCGGCGGACCGGTATCGATGATCAATGTGGTACTACCGGCATCGAGGCGCTGGAAGCCGGTATGCGGCATGCTCGCCATCGGCACGCCGCGGGTGTCGTCATAGGCGAGCAGCGTCGCGACCAGATCTGACGGCGCGGTCGACATGCCGTTGAACAGCGCGAAGCTGCCGTCGCCGTGACGGAAGAAGCGCAGCATCGGCATCATGCGGTCGATCGCGTTGAGCAGCGCCGGCGGCGGCGCGATATTCCTTGCAGCAAAGGTCTGGCGCAGCGGCAGCAGATCGCTCAGCAGTTCGACCAGCGCGCCGGGATTGCGCGAGATATGGCCGCCATCGGGCAGGATCTGGCGCTGCAACTCGTCCGACAGCCTGCGCGTCGCCGACTTGATATTGCGCGCCTGGTTGGCGAGGCAGAGCGAGGCGTAGCACAGCGCGATCAACACCTGCAGGCGCGGCACGCCGTCATTGTCGAGCGTCGCGTGACGCAGGTAGCGGATCTCGCGCGCCAGCCCGCGCAGATATTTCCGGTAGAATTTTCCGTCGGTGTCGCCGAGCACCAAGGGAGCTTGCGACAACAGCGAGATCACGCGCCGCGCGCGCACATCGGCGCGCCGCTCCAGCGGCCGCTTGCGGGCCTGATTCGAAATCCAATCATCGACCAGCGAGCGGGCATTGGCGCGGGTCAGCGCGGTGTCGGCGGCGCGGAGGTGACGCAGCCAGCCGAAGCCGAGCAGGGCGGCTTCCCAATCCTCCGACGGCGGCTCGAGATCGAAGATCGAGCGGCCGTGGCAGGTGACGATCTTGCCGGCGAACACGAATCGCCCGGCATAGATCTCGGCGGCGCGGGTGGCGTCGGCGGTCCGCAGATCATGCGGGGCGATGATCAGCCGGTCGGTGCGGCCGGGCCACAGCCGCGACAGCGCAACTGTGCTTCCGCTGGCGCGTGCGAGCATGCTGCGGGCAAAGCGGCCAGCAATCAGCGTCGAGATGCGTCTGCTTTGAGCGACCGACACGCCTAACCTTGCGGGGAGGGAATTTTCAACGAATCCTTATTTAATCCGGAAACGCGGCCAAGGCACCTTCTTGATAAACAAGACACCCTCTTGATACCGCGCGAATCACTTCGAGCTTAGAGGACTGAAGTTTAAAATCAGGATTTAACCAGCCGGGCTGCGTAAAAGCCATCCAGCCCGCCCAGCCGCGGGTCGGCGTTGGGTAGATGGCTCGGCAGGGTGCGCAGATCGCCGTCGGCGGTAATGATGTCGTCGAGGCCGGCGACCTCGCTTGTCTCGACCGGCGCACGGCGCAGGCCTGATTCGCTCGCCAGCAGCGCGGCAATCGCGTGCTCGCCTTCCTCCGGCTCCAGCGAGCAGGTGCAGTAGACCAGCGTGCCGCCGGGCTTCAGCAGATGGGTGGCCTTTTGCAGCAGCCGCTTTTGCAGCGCCGACAGCGCGGCGATGTCGCCTTCCTGGCGCAGCCAGGCGACGTCGGGATGGCGGCGGATGGTTCCCGTCGAGGTGCAGGGCGCATCGACCAGGATACCGTCGAAGCTTGCGGCCTCGGCGGGCCATTCGGCGGCGTCGGCGACGACAGTGTCGGCCTGCAACGCCAGCCGCGTGAGATTCTCGCGCAACCGCGCGACCCGCGCCGGCGAGCGGTCGACCGCGGTGACCTGCGCGCCTGCCAGCGCGAGCTGGGCCGTCTTGCCGCCGGGCGCAGCGCAGAGATCGGCGATCGCCTTGCCCTTGATGTCGCCGAATAGGCGCACCGGCAGCGCCGCGGCGGCGTCCTGCACCCACCACTGGCCTTCGGCAAAGCCCGGCAGCATGGTGACGGAACCCTGCAGCAGCGTGCGCACGGTTCCCGTCGGCAAGGTCTCGCCGTGCAGGCGGCTCGCCCACTGCGCAGCGTCCGACTTCACCGTGAGATCGAGCGACGGCTCGTGGCCGAGCGCCAGCGCCATCTCGCGCGCGGTGGCCTCGCCGTAATGCGCGTTCCAGCGCGCCAGCATCCATGGCGGCAGGTCCAGCGTCTGCGTGCTGATCTCGTCGATCAGCCCCTGGCCCTCGCGCGCGCAGCGGCGCAGCACGGCGTTGACCAGCCCGGCATATTTCGCCGCGCGGCGGTCCGATTGCACGAGCCGCACCGAAAGATCGACCGCGGCGTGGTCAGGCACGTCCATCCAGAGGATCTGCGCGGCGCCGATCAGGAGCGCGCTCTGCGCGCGCGGCGCATCGGTCGGGATGCCGCGATCCAGCAGGCGCGACAACAGATGGCCGAGCGTGCCGAGCTTGCGCAGGATGGTCGAGACCAGCCGGCGCATCAGCGCGCGGTCGCGATCGGCCAGCGATTTCAGGCCGGGATGCGCGCCGGCGCCGTCGAGCTGGTCGTCGAGCGTGCGGTGCTTGTGCAGCACGCCGTCGAGGATGTCGGCCGCGATGCGGCGCGCCGCGAGACCGGGGACTTCGGCAGGAACTGCAAATCTTGAAGGGGGCATGGAGCGGAGATATCTCGAAGGTGCTGAGTTACATTCGGCTCATGCCCATCAACTCGAAAACACCTCTGGCATGCGAATATGCCAAATGTAAGAATCGCCTAGCGGATTTCTTGATCGTGATGTCGTCACTGAGCCAACACCAGGATACGAAATTCGCAGGCAGAAAGTTTTGCCAAGAAGGCCTGCCATGTCTGAGAGATCGTCCGAGAAATCGCCATCGCCGCCGGAACCCGCACCGCGCAAGCCGCTGACGCCGGCAGCCCAGCGCGCGCTCGCCGAAGCCGAAGCGCGGCGCAGGGCTGCCGAGGAGCTGGCCGCGCAGGATGCGGCCGCGCGGCCGAAGGAATATCAGGGCCCCAAAGGGCTGGAACCGACGCGTTACGGCGATTGGGAGACCAAGGGCATCGCCTCGGACTTCTGAGAGCCTTTGGCGTGTCTTGCCTGTCGGCCCGACTCAAGTCAGTCTGGGAATATGTCCCCATACGAGAGAATAAATCCTTATCGTGGGACGGGACGTCCGCCCTTCCGCAGGTCCCCTTGGGGCCGCCGCGTCTCGGCGGCGCTGCCTTGGGTGTTCGTGCTCGGCATCGCCGTCGGCAGCATGCTTCCGATCCGCCGATTTGTGCCTCAATGGATGCCGTTGCCGTCGCATTGGTCGTTGAGCCGGTCGCGCGACGCCGATCAGATCTTGCAGCGCTCCGCTGCGCCTGACGCCAGGCGCAGCGTCGATGTGATCAGGACGATCGATGGCGACACGTTCGAGGCGCGGGTGCATCTCACGCCGGGCCCGGATCTCTATACGCGGGTCCGCCTGCGCGGCATCGATGCGCCGGAGCTCAAGGCGTCGTGTCAGCGCGAACTGCAGATGGCGCAGGCCGCGACGGTGGCGCTGCGCGATCTGCTCGGCCAGGGCGATGTCGCGATCTACAATATCGGTCCCGACAAATATCAGGGGCGCGTCGTCGCCGATGTCGCGACCAGGAAAACCGACAATGTCTCGGCCGCGCTGCTCGCCGCCGGTCATGCCCGCGCCTACAATGGCGGCCACCGCTTCGGCTGGTGCGGATATTTTGCGCGTTAGAGCGGAATGAGTTTTGTTTGAATCGGCTTGGCGCGGTCTTGGTTCCACCTCTCCCCAGCGGGGAGAGGTCGGATTGCGCCTGGCGATGCGAAGCATCGTCCAGTGCAATCCGGGTGAGGGCTCTTGCTCTCTCGATGGACCGTAGCCCCTCACCCGATTTGCTGCGCAAATCGACCTCTCCCAAGGGAGAGGTGAACTTTCGACGCCGTTGCAGCTCAACCCAATCTCATCATGCGTTAGGCCATCGCCTCGTGGTCGCTAACGACGCCGATGACGCAAACAAAAAGCCGCGCAGATGCGCGGCTTTTCTTTCGGCGAAGGACTGCGCGATCAGCGGGTGACGACGACAGTCGTGCCGACCGAGACGCGCGAATAGAGATCGGTGATGTCGGTGTTCAGCATGCGGATGCAGCCGTAGGAGACGAAGCCACCGACCGAGCCCGGCACGTTGGTGCCGTGGATGGCGTATTCACCGCCGGCCAGCGTCATCGCGGCGACGCCCATCGGGTTACGCGGCGAGCCGCCGGCGATCACGTCCGGGATGCTCGGCTTGTCGCGCTTGACCTCGGCGGGCGGCGACCAGGCCGGGTTGCGATACTTGCCGTCGATCTTGGTCGTGCCGGCCCACTGCTTGCCGGACTTGCCGACGCCGACCGGGTAACGCATCGCGTGGCCGGAATCGAGAATAAGATAGAGCCGCCGTTCGTTGGTCTTCACCACGATGGTGCCCGGCTCATAATTGTCGGCGTGGATTCCGACCATTTCCGGCCGCGCTTCGGCCGTCTGCGACATCAAAACAACCGCACCAAGGGTGGCAGCGAACGCCACCGCAAACTTCATCGACATCAACCTCTCCACTTCCCAACAGCTCCCGTGAGGGAGCCAAAAACGAAGGTGCAGAGCCCTGAAAAAACCGGGCCCGCCGGTCTCACGCACGCAATATTAACCGCGTGTCTTAACCGGGTGGTTTCACACCGGCCGCGAGACACGTCCTGATGGCGGGCAGAAAAGGAAAAGTTCGGATTAAAGTAAATGACCTGAAAACAACACTTGGCCACAAACGCGCCGCAATGGCGCCTTGCCTCTGACAATCCCGTGAAATGACCGCTTCCACCCGCGTTTTCGAACGCGCTTTCGAGCGACATGGGACGAAAGCGAAGGGCCGCGGCGGTGATCGCGCGCGGCCCTTGCTGCATGTCTCGATATTGCCGCCGCCGGGCTACTTCTTGTTCTGCCGGTTTTGCACGAGGTCATCGACCACGGCGGGATCAGCCAAGGTCGAGGTGTCGCCGAGGCTCGACGGCTCGTCCTCGGCGATCTTGCGCAGGATGCGGCGCATGATCTTGCCGGAGCGCGTCTTCGGCAGGCCGGGCGCGAACTGGATCAGATCCGGCGAGGCGATCGGACCGATGTCCTTGCGGACCCATGCGACGAGCTCCTTGCGCAAGGCCTCGGTCGGCTCGGTGCCCTTCATCAGCGTGACATAGGCGTAGATGCCCTGGCCCTTGATGTCGTGCGGGTAGCCGACCACGGCGGCTTCCGACACCGCCTCATGCGCGACCAGCGAGCTCTCGACCTCGGCGGTGCCCATGCGGTGGCCGGAAACGTTGATGACGTCGTCGACGCGGCCGGTGATCCAGTAATAGCCGTCGGCATCGCGCCGGCAGCCGTCGCCGGTGAAGTACTTGTTCTTGTAGGTCGAGAAATAGGTCTGCTCGAACCGCGCATGATCGCCATAGACCGTGCGCATCTGGCCCGGCCAGGACTTGGTCAGGCAGAGATTGCCCGAGGTCTCGCCGTCCAGCGTCTTGCCGTCGGCATCGACGATCTCAGGCACCACGCCGAAGAACGGCCGCGTCGCCGATCCCGGCTTCAGCTTGGTCGCGCCGGGCAGCGGCGTGATCAGGATGCCGCCGGTCTCGGTCTGCCACCAGGTGTCGACGATCGGGCAGCGGTCGTCGCCGACCACGCGGTAATACCACTCCCAGGCTTCCGGATTGATCGGCTCGCCGACCGAGCCGAGCAGGCGCAGCGATTTGCGCGAGGTCTTCTTCACCGGCTCGTCGCCGCCCTGCATCAGTGCACGGATCGCGGTCGGCGCGGTGTAGAAGATGTTGACCTTGTGCTTGTCGACCACGTTCCAGAAACGCGAATTGTCCGGGTAGTTCGGCACGCCCTCGAACATCAACGTGGTCGCGCCGTTACAGAGCGGCCCGTAGAGGATGTAGCTGTGGCCGGTGACCCAGCCGACGTCGGCGGTGCACCAGTAGATGTCGCCGTCGTGATAGTCGAACACGTATTGATGCGTCATCGACGCGAACACGAGGTAGCCGGCCGAGGTGTGCAGCACGCCCTTCGGGGTGCCGGTCGAACCCGAAGTGTAGAGGATGAACAGCGGGTCCTCGGCATGCATATGCTCGGCCGGGCATTCTGATGTCACCACCTTGGCCGCCTCGTGATACCAGAGGTCGCGAGTCGGGTTCATGTCAACAGCACCACCGGTGCGCTTCACTACCACGACCCAATCGACGCCGCCGGTCTTGGCGATCGCCGCATCGACATTGGCCTTCAGCGGCACCTTCTTGCCGCCGCGCAGGCCTTCATCGGCGGTGATGACCACCTTGGAATCGCAGTCCTTGATGCGCTGGGCAAGGCTGTCCGGAGAGAAACCGCCGAACACAACCGAATGGATCGCGCCGATCCGCGCGCAGGCCAGCATGGCGTAGGCGGCTTCCGGGATCATCGGCAGATAGATCGTGACGCGGTCGCCCTTCTTGACGTTCCGCGTGCGCAGGATGTTGGCCATCTTGCAGACTTCGTCGTGCAGCTGGCGGTAGGTGATGTGCTTGGATTCGGAGGGGTCGTCGCCCTCCCAGATGATCGCGGTCTGGTCGCCGCGCTTCTCGAGATGGCGGTCGATGCAGTTCCAGGCGACGTTCAACACGCCATCCTCGAACCACTTGATCGAGATGTTGCCGGGCGCGAAGGAGACGTTCTCGACCTTGGTGAAGGGCTTGATCCAGTCGATCCGCTTGCCGTGCTCGGCCCAGAAGCCGTTGGGATCCTTGACCGAGTGCGCGTACATCTCGCGATATTTGGCGTCGTTGACATAGGCGCGCTTGGCCCAATCGGCCGACACGTCATAGATCTTCTCGGACATCATTTCCTCCACTCATTGCCGATCGCAAACAACGCGACGGCAAGCCGTCCTGATCATTGCTGCGATTATGCGTTGCCGCATTCCGGCCCGGCAAGGAAAAAGGACTGTCACTTTCGTCGCGTCGAGCCGCCGGGCATTGCGCCGGCTGCCACATCTGATTGGGTGGTTTACCGCGCCTCGTTGACGAGTGAAACCTATGCGCCATCGTGTGCCCTAGTCACTGGTCTCTTGGTCGTAGTGGTATCGTTCGCCGCTCCGCTTGCTTGCGCCTCGTGCCGTCGCCGGAGCCGATCGGTGTCGCGAAAGAATTGGCGATCACGATCGGTCTGGCCGGCGATTTGAAGAGCCTAGAGGGCAACGTTCGGCCGCGCGTTGACGCCGGCCGGGACGTGGCGCTTCGACACCCATCGTGCCGGACCGCTCACGGCGCGCTTCGATGAATTGTCGAAGGGTAGTTGCGATCATCTGCGCCGACGATTTCGCGCCGGAGCGCCGCCGCAGCTCCCGTGGCGCGTCCCTCCGGGGACCGGGCGGGAAACGACATGGTCCCTGACCTGTCTCGCCGTCGTCGCGGTCCTCCAAAGTCCGGTTCCCGGACCGCGCTCCCGCTGTTTTGACCGATGCCGGACAGCCCAAAATCAAGGTTAGCGGGCGAATGGCACCCATGAAAGGTATTTAGAAACCGCAGATAACCGATTCGCGACTCGCAATGTCAGTCTCGACGCCCTAAATCGCCATTCCGAGGCCGGACGGCCCCACCGGAACGAAGCCCGAAGCAACGGCATTACCGGGAGAACAGCGGAACAAGGCGTCTGACGAGTAGTATGATGGATCAGCAGAACATCGCGGCTGTGCGGCCCATGTCCGCCGATCCCGCTGTCGCCCTGGCGAAGGCGCTGGGCCAATGGCCCAAGCCGTCACCCAAGTCCAAGATCAAGTTCGACGCCCCGGCCGCAGCTGCCATCAAGACGTCAGTTGAAGATCTCGCCCGCGATCTGGGCCTGCGGCTCGGCGACCAGAACGAGCTGACCATCCGCCGCGTCAAGCGCGGCAAGAATTATTCATTCGTTCGCGCCAATGGCTCGCGCGTCCGGGACGCTCGCACCATTCGCCGGCTGCACGCGATGGCGATGCCGCCGGCCTACCGCCGGGTGCGCTACTCCACCGATCCGAACACGCATCTGCAGGCGGTCGGCCTCGATGCCGCCGGCCGGCTGCAATATCGCTATCACGCCGATTGGGAGAAGGTCCGCGAGCAGCGCAAGGCGCATCGCCTGGGCAAGCTGGTGGCCGCGCTGCCGAAGATCCGGCGCAAGGTCTCGGCGTTCCTCTCCGGCGACGAGCCGACGCGCGAGTTCGCGCTGTCGGCGGTGATCGAGCTGATCGCGCGCACCGCGATCCGGCCCGGCAACGAATCCTATGCCCGCCTCAACGGCACCCGCGGGGCCACTACGCTTTTGAAGTCCAACGTCACACTGGAAGACGATTCTCTGGTGCTGACCTTCAAAGCCAAGGGCGGCAAGGCCGTGCGCAAGGAATGCGACGCAGCCAAGCTGGTGCGCGCGATCGGTATTCTGCGCGACGTCCCGGGCAAGCGCATGTTCCAGTATTACGACCGCTCCGGCGTCGTGCGCGCCGCCTCGACCACGGCGGTCAACGCGTTCCTGCGCGAGCTCGCCGGCATCAAGATCTCGCTGAAGGATTTCCGCACCCTGATGGCGTCGGCCGTCGTCGTGGAATCGCTGTCGCGGATCACGCCGGCCGCCAGCCAGCGCGGCCGCAAGCGCCAGGTGCTGGACGCGATCCGCGCCGCCGCCGACCAGCTCTCCAACACGCCGGCGATCTGCCGCAAGAGCTATGTCCACGACACCATCGTCACCGCGTTCGAGGACGGGATTCTCGAGCGCTTCGCCGCGACGATGGGCGGCTACCGCACCCAGTCCAAGCGCGAGCAATTGCTGGCGCAGGTGGTGATGGCGGCGGGGGCGTAGCACTCTGTCGTCCCGGCCAAGCGAAGCGCGAGCCGGGACCCATAACCACAGAAGCACGAGATTGAGTGAGCTGTGGTCCCAGCGCGCTTCAACAACGCAGCCCTGTGGTTATGGCTCCCTGCTTTCACGAAAGCAGGGACGACGGTTGAGATTGGGACGCTACAGCCCGCCCATCTTGCAGACGTACTTCCATTCCTCCGCGGTCACCGGCTGTACCGAGAGCCGCGAATATTTCACCAGCGCCATGTCGGCGAGCTTCTTGTCGGCCTTGATCGCGGCCATCGTCACCGGTGTCTTCAGCGGCTTGTCAGCCTTGATGTCGACGCAGACGAACTTGCCGGCCTTGTCGGTCGGATCGGGATAGGCTTCCTTGATGATCTCGGCGATGCCGACGATCTCCTTGCCCTCGTTGGAATGATAGAAGAACGCCTTGTCGCCCTTCTTCATGTTGACGAGGTTCTGCCGCGCCGTGAAGTTGCGCACGCCGGTCCAGGCCTCGCCCTTCGCGCCCTTGGCGACCTGCTGGTCCCATGACCAGGTCGACGGTTCGGATTTCACCAGCCAGTAATTCATCGCGACTTCACCCCGTTCTCGAACGCCGATTGCGCGGCAATCTACAGGCAGCTCGATGCCCGCGACAAGCGCAGGTATCCGGCCTCATGCTCACTGCTTCAAATAGCGATCGAAGAATTTGGCGATATCGGTGAACGCCTCCCTGGTCTCGGGGGCGTCGATGTTCATCTGGTACTGCGCGTGCGACTGCCCCTCATAGACATTGAGATCGGCGATCACGCCGGCGCGGCGCAGTTTGCGATGGGTACGGACCGTGTTGCTGAGAAACAGGTCGCGCGTGCCCGACGTCAGGATGGTGGGCGGAAAGCCCTTGAAGTCGCCGTAGATCGGCGAGATGTAGGGATTCTTCAGGCTGGTGCCGTTGGCGTAAAGCTTGGCGGCGCGGCCGAGCCATCCGTCCCAGGTCACCAGCACGTTGTCGCCCCACTCGTTGCTCGCATAGCTGTCGCCGATCTTGTCGATGTCGGACCATGGCGTGCTCGGCGCGATGGCGGCGGGCAGCGGCAGCCTCTCGTCCTTCGCCCGCAACACCATTGCGAGCGTCATCGCGCCGCCGGTCGAGGTGCCGAAGATCGCCAGCCGGTGGCGCTCGTGCGATTTCAGAACTTCCTTCCACACCGCCATCGCGTCGTCCATCGCGGCCGGATACGGGAAGTCCGGCGGCATCCGGTAGTCGATCGAGATGACCTTGTAGCCGCCGAAGCCCGCCATCATGATGGCTTCCGGCAACGCCGCTTCGCCGGGGTCGAACACATAGCCGCCGCCGTGCACGTGGATCAGCAGGCGCCGCCGGTTCTCGAGCGCGATCTTGTTCGGCGTCACGATGTAGCAGTGCACGCCGGCAAGTTTGGTTTCCTCGACCTTGACGCCGAGCTTCGCCTTCATCGTCGGAATATTCGCGATGGCCTCCTTGGCGCGGCGATTGATCAGCTCCTTCCATTCGGCCGGGGTTTTCGGGTCGGCGTTGAAATGCGGCGGATAGGGCGTGCCGATCATCGCCTGCATCTCGGGGGACACGTCAGCGGTGGGGTTGCCGATCGATTTGAGCGGCGCGACCCGCTTGCCGTTGTCGGCATTGGCGGCCGCTTCGATCTTTGCGAGGTCGTTGTACGAGGTTGCGGTTTGGGCGTGGGCTGCGGTGGACGAGGCGGCGAGGGCGGCTGCAAGGTTGATCGAAAGAAGGCCGATCGAAAGGAGGACGCGATGCGGTCGACGCATGGGTTTTTCCCTTGGGACCCGTTTTTCGATTGTTCGACCGGGATCCGACGGTTCGCCAGTCACGCTAGTACGGCAGGTTCTGGCCGTGAAGGGCAGCCTGCTGGGGTCGATTGTTCTGAAATCTGGAATGATCTCTGCCGGAATCCGGCAATTGTGCCGTGACGCTTTTCCTGTGATCGAGTGGCTCCTCGTCTTGCAGGAGATCACATGCCTCTGAATCGCCGGACATTCACTGCCTTGACCGCCGCGTCCGTCGCGGCGGCGGCCGCGTTGCCGCACCAGGCGCGCACCGCAGGCCGCCCATCGCTCAAGGCGATTGCCTTCGACGGCTTTCCAATCATCGATCCGCGTCCGGTGTTCGCGCGCGTGGAGGAGATGCTTCCGGGCAAAGGTGCCGAGTTGAGCGCCCGCTGGCGCAGCCGGCAATTCGAATATGGCTGGCTCAGGACCCTTGGCGGCTGCTACATCGATTTCTGGCGCGTCACCGAGGACGCGCTGGTGTTCGCAGCCAAGGCAATGAAGATCGAGCTGCGACCGGAGCAGCGCGACCGATTGATGCAGACGTATCTGGAGCTCAAGGCGTGGCCCGATGTCCTGCCGGCGCTTCGACGACTGCGCGATGCCGGCGTGCGTATGGCGTTCCTTTCGAACCTCACCGCGCCGATGCTCGATGCAGTGGTCAGGAATTCCTCACTGGAGGGACTGTTCGAGCCTCACCTCTCGACCGACAAGGTTCAGGCCTTCAAGCCCGACGCCCGCGCCTATCAGATGGGTGTCGATGCGTTCGCCCTGCGCAAAGAGGAGATCGTCTTTGCGGCGTTCGCCGGTTGGGATGTCGCCGGCGCGAAGTGGTTCGGCTATCCGACCTTCTGGATCAATCGCGCCGCTGCGACCGTCGAGGAGCTTGGCGTCGTGCCTGACGGCGTAGGACCAGGCTTGAGCGATCTTGCGGACTTCGTCGGCGCGTGACGCGTGTTACTCGGCCTTGAATGGCCGCGTCAGCAGGCCTTCGATCGCCGCATCGATCGTCAGCCGGTCGCTCAGGATTGCGGCAACCGCGTTTGACACCGGCATATCGACCTTTTGCGCGGCGGCGAGCTCGCAGAGGACCGGCGCCGTGAACGTGCCCTCCGCGAGCTTGCCGACCGGCGCGGCTTCACCCCGCCCGAGCGCGAGGCCGAGCGCGAAATTGCGCGATTGCGCGGTCGAGCAGCTGAGCAGGAGATCGCCAAGCCCCGACAAGCCAGCGAGGGTTTCGGTGCGCGCGCCGCAAGCGCGGCCCAGCCGTGCGAGCTCGCTGAAGCCGCGCGTGGTCAGGGCGGCGAGCGCGGAAGCGCCGAGATTCTTGCCGACGACGATGCCGGCGGCGATCGCCAGCACATTCTTGGCCGCGCCGCCGATCTCGACACCGCGCACGTCTGACGTGTGGTAGGGCCGGAAGGTCGCCGAGCCGAGCGCCTGGACCAGCGCGCGTGCGAGCGCTTCGTCGCCGGTGGCCAACGTGACGGCGGTCGGCAATCCGCGCGCGACGTCGTCGGCGAAGCTCGGTCCTGACAGAATGGCAGGTATGGCGCGCGGCGCGGCTTCCGCGACCACCTCGGTCATGAATTTGTGCGTGCCATGCTCGATGCCCTTGGCGCAGGCGATCACCGGCGTAGCAGGTTTGAGGTGCGGCGCGAGATGGCTGACCGCCGCGCGCAGATGCTGCGCGGGGGTCACCGCCAGGATGATGTCCGCGCGCGCGGCCGCGGCGATATCCGACGTCACCGCGATGCTTGGCTGAAGCCGGACACCGGCCAGCTTCGGATTGATCCGCGTCGCCTCGATCCGCGCGGCATGCTCGGCATTGCGCGCATACAGCGTCACCTTGCGCCCGGCGCGTGCTGCGACCTCGGCCAATGCGGTGCCCCAGGCGCCGGCCCCGATCACGCTGACTGACATATGCGCGGGCATCGGAAACCCCTAGCTCGACTGTGCTCCCTCGCCCCGCTCTTGCGGGGAGAGGGTTGGGGTGAGGGGCTGCATCCGCAGACACCTGGCGTGTGGAGAGTCCCCCTCACCCGGATTGCATCTTCGATGCAACATAGCCGAAGCTTTGCTTCGGCGTTGTTTTGGACGCCCGCCAGAGGCGGCCTGCGCCTCTCCCCGCAAGCGGGGCGAGGTGAAGCGGTATCCGCGGCGCGCGTTGTCGAACATGACTCAATATCCGGCGCGGCTGTTAGCGTGGCCGGCCGGCGCCTTGGCGTTGGCATCGAGCAGCCAGCGTGCCCGCGGCGGCGCTTCCAGCGTGTCGGTGAGGCCGAGCGCCATCCGTTCGGCGCCGGCCCAGGCGATCATCGCGCCGTTGTCGGTGCAGAGCGCCGGCGGCGGAATGATCAGCGTGGTCTGCGCTTTCGCCGCGACATCCTGGAGCGCGCTGCGGATGGCGTGGTTGGCGGCAACGCCACCGGCCGCGACCAGCGCGCGCGGCGTGCCGAAGCGTTCCTGGAACAACCGCAAGCCGACGGTCAGCCGGTCCGCGGTCGCTTCCAGCACCGCGGCCTGGAAGCTCGCGCAGAGATCGCTGATGTCCTGCGGCTCCAATGGCTCCAGCCGGCTCGCTTCATTGCGCACCGCCGTCTTCAATCCCGACAGCGAGAAATTCGCATCGGGACGGCCGAGCATCGGGCGCGGAAAGGCAAACCGCGTCGGGTCGCCGCCGGCGGCTGCGCGCTCGACCTGCGGTCCGCCGGGATAGGGCAGCGACAGCATCTTCGCGACCTTGTCGAACGCCTCGCCCATCGCGTCGTCGACCGTGGTGCCGAGCCGGACATATTCGCCGACGCCGACCACGGCGACGATCTGAGTGTGGCCGCCCGAGGCCAGGAACAGGCAATAGGGAAACGCCAGCGCGCAGGTCAGCCGCGGCGTCAGCGCGTGCGCCTCGAGATGGTTCACCGCGATCAGCGGCGTGTCGTGCACCATCGCGATCGCTTTCGCCGTGGTCAGACCGACGATCACGCCGCCGATCAGGCCGGGTCCGGCGGCCGCCGCCACCGCCGACAATTGTCCGTAGCCGACACCGGCCTCTTTCATGGCGGAGGCGACGATGCCGTCGAGCAGGTCGACATGGGCGCGCGCCGCGATCTCCGGCACCACGCCGCCGAAGCGGGCATGCTCGTCAGTCTGCGAGCGTACGACGTTGGAGAGGATTTTCGCCTGTCCGTCAGCCTGGCGCTCGACCACGGCGGCTGCGGTTTCATCGCAGGTGGTCTCGATCCCCAACACCAGCATCGGTGGTTCGTGTCCCAATTTCGGCCCTTGTGCTACCAGCATGATCCGGACAGGCCGGAACCGGTTTCCGGCAAGATCATGCCCATCAAATGTCCCCTCCGGGGTAGCATTGCGAGGTCTCAAAGTGCAATCGGTCGCCAAGGTCCAATCTGCAGGGGCCAATTCGTAATGCGGGAGGCCTGACCCCGTGACCATCCTTGTCACACGACCGCATCCGGACAATGAAGCCACGCTCGCGACGCTGCGCCAACGCGGCTTCGAGGCGATCGCCGCACCGGTGCTGCGCTTCGAGCCGTTGCCGTTCCATGACGACGATGCGGATTACGACGCGGTCATCCTCACCAGCGCCAATGCGCCGCGCGCCATCGATCTTGCCGGCAGCCGGCTGTTGCGGCTGCCGCTGTTCGCGGTCGGGACCCACACCGCCGATGCCGCGCGCGCCGCGGGCTTCGACAGGGTGATCGTGGCCAAGGGCGATGCGATCTCGCTGCGCGATCTCGTGCTCGCGCGGGTCAAGGCCGGCCAACTGCCGGCGTCCGCCACGCTGCTCTATCTCGCCGGCGCCGACCTGTCGCGCGATCTCGCCGGCGAACTCAGCGAAAAGGGCCTGACGGTCGTGACCCACACCACCTACCGGATGGCGCCGGTGGCGGCTCTTCCAAGGGAGGTCAGCGACGCCTTCATGGCGAACCGGATCACGGCGGTGCTGCATTATTCCCGCCGCAGCGCGCAGGCGTTCCTGGACACCATCCGGGCCGACGGCCTGGAGATTTCGGCGCTCGCGCTGCCGCAATGCTGCATCTCGGCCGCGGTCGCCGCGGTGCTCCATGACGCCGGCGCGACCAAGGTGGTGGTGGCGGCGCGGCCGGACGAAAACGCCCTGCTGGAGGCGCTCGACCGCGCGATGCGGCCGTGACCGGAATTAATTCTTTCGTCTGACCATGATGTTAGGCAATGCTCCGATTTTCGGATCGTGCTCTAAGAACCCGGGCCGATTCTGATAGAGTGTGCGGCCAGTAGTTTTGAGGACCCTCGCGATGGCTGAAGAAAGGCCCGACGACACAGGACCTTCGCCGGATTCCCGGCCCAAGCGCGCGCCGCCGACCATCGATCTTCAGGCGACCGAGATCTCCAGCGAGACGTCGAAGGCCGAGGGCAGCACGGAAGCCGCCCACGACGCTGACAGGGCAGCGGAGTCGGCTGCGCCCGAGGCGGAGCCCCATCCCGATCCTGCTCCTCATGCGGAGCCGCAGCCCGAGGCCGCCTCCACGCCGTCCTCGGCCGAGCCGTCGCGGCCGGTGTCGCCCTGGGTGGTAGCGCCGCTGTCGGGCGCGGTCGCCGCAGCGCTGGTGATCGGGGTCGGCTGGCTCCTCGGCTGGCCCGCGGTGCAACCGGCATCTGCGCCGCAGCCTAATGCCGCAGCGGTCGACGAGCTCGGCACGCGTCTCAGCGCGCTTGAGTCGAAGGCCAGCAGGCCGGTCGCCGCGGCCGCCGATCCCGCGGCAACCGCGCGGCTCGAGGCGCTCGACAAGTCGATCGCCGCGTTGCGCACCGAGCTCGCCGCGACGCGGGCGCAATCCGACAAGCTTGCCGCTGCGGTCAATGACGCGAAGGCCGCGCCGCGCGATGGCGCGGCTGCGCCTGACATTTCCGGCATCACGGCGCGCATCGACAAGGTCGAGGGCGCGGTGAAGGCGCAGGGCGCCGCGATCGCGCGGCAGGACAGCAAGATCGCCGACACCAAGGCCGAGGCGAAGGCAGATGACGTGCCGCTGCGCCGCGTGGTCGCGGCGTCGCTGCTCGACGTCGCGGTGCGTCACGGCGATCCCTACGCCTCGGCGCTCGAGGCTGCCAAAGCGATCAGCGACAATCCCGACCTGCTGAAACCGCTCGACGTCTTCGCTGCATCGGGCGTGCCGAATCCGAACAAACTATGCCGCGAGCTGATCGAGATCGTGCCGCAACTCGCACCGCCGCCGCCGGAAGCTGCGGCAGCAAGTGCCGGGCTGGTCGATCGTCTGCAGGCCGGCGCGTCCAAGCTGATCCGCATCGAGCGGACCGACGGCACGGGCACCGACCGCGGCAGCATCGTCGCGCGCGTGACATCGGCCGCCGTGCATAATGATCTCGCATTGAGCGAACGCGAATTGAAGTCGTTGCCGCCGGCCGATCGCACCGCGGCGCAATCCTGGCTCGCCAAGGTGGACGCGCGCCGCGCCGCGCTCGACGCGTCGCGGAAATTTGCCGACAACGCCATGGCGGCGCTCGCCACGGTCAATCAATAGCTCCTTGCAATAGGTTCTTGATGATCCGGATCATTCTGTTCCTGCTGCTGATCGCGCTCGCTGCAGCGGGTGCCGCCTGGTTGGCCGATCAGCCCGGCGATCTCGTGCTGAATTGGGGCGGCTTGCGCCTGACGTCCAAGCAGCCGATGTACCTGCTCGGCCTCGTCATCGTCGTCGCGATGGTCGCCGGCGCGATCCTGCGCGCGCTGTGGAAGGTCCCCGGGCACATCCGCCGCGGCCAGCGCGAGCGGCGCCACGCCCGCGGCCGTCACGCCATCACGCAAGGCCTGCTCGCGATCGGGCATGGCGATTCGTCGGCGGCGCGTGCGCATGCCGAGGTGGCGCGGCGTCACGCGGGAGGCGATCCGCTGGCGCTGTTGCTGCACGCGCAATCGGCGCAGCTCGACGGTGATCGCGACGGCGCGCAGCGCGCCTTCCGCGCCATGGCCGAGCGCGCCGACACGCGGCTGCTCGGCCTGCGCGGCCTGTTCATCGAGGCGCAGCGCGCCGACGATCCGGTGGCGGCCGTGATGATCGCCGAGGAAGCGCTGAAGATGTCGCCGTCCTCGTCATGGGCTTCGCATGCGGTGCTCGGTTTCTGCTGCGCCAAGGGCGATTGGGCCGGCGCGCTGTCGATCATCGACAACAACCAGACTGCCGGACTGATCGACAAGGCGACCTATCGGCGGCAACGCGGCGTGCTGCTCGCGGCGCGCGCGCTGGAATTCGAGACCATCGATCGCGACCTGTCGCGCTCGAGCGCGATGGAGGCGCTCAGGCTGGCGCCGACGCTGATCCCGGCCGCGGTGCTCGCCGCCAAATTCGAGAGCGAAGCGCATCAGATCCGCCGCGCGATGCGCATCGTCGAGACCGCGTGGCTGGCGCAGCCGCACCCCGATCTCGCCGACGCCTATTCGCATGTGCGGCTCGGCGATTCCGCGCGCCAGCGCCTGGTGCGGGTCGAGACGCTGGCGGCGAAAACGCCGGGCAACATCGAGGGTGCGCTGGCGATCGCGCGCGCCGCGATCGATGCGTCCGAGTTTGCGAAAGCGCGCGCCGCGCTGGAGCCGTTCACGGCGGCGCCGACGCAGCGCGTCGCGCTGTTGATGGCCGAGATCGAGCGCACCGAGCATGGCGACAGCGGCCGGGCGCGGGCCTGGACCTTGCGCGCGGTGCGCGCGCTGCATGATCCGGCCTGGACCGCGGACGGCTATGTCTCGGATCGCTGGCGTCCGGTGTCGCCGGTCACCGGCCGTCTCGATGCCTTCCAATGGCAGACGCCGGTGGCGGCGCTGCCGTCCGACAAGGGCAACGCGATCGAGCCCTCGCCGTTCGAGGAGGCGATGCTGGCGCCACGCCGGGTCGAGCCGCCCAAAGAATCGCCTAAGGAGGTGGCCCTCGAGCCCGAGGCGGCCAAACTGCCGGAGGCAGCCAAGCCGGTTGAGGCGGTCGGGGCCAAGCCAACTGAGCCCAAGCCAACTGAGGCCAAGTCAACTGAACCCAAGCCCGTTGAGCCTGCCGCGCCGACCGCGCAGGATAACGCCCCGCTGCCGGCGGCCATCGAGGCCGAGCCGGCCCCCGCTTCGGACGGCACCCCAGCACCGGAGCCCGCTCCGCCGCCCGCGGCCGAATCAACGCCTCCGGCGCCGGCCCCCTTGTTCCGTTCCCGGACCGATCTCCCCAAGGCGCCGCCGGCGCCCATTCCGGCCGTGATCCCGATCATCCGGGCCCCTGACGACCCCGGGGTCGACGAGGACGGGGCCGTGGACGAGTTTGCGGAACAAATCGGCCCGCCCAAGGCCCAGATCGGCGGTTGGCGCGGATTTCTGTCACGTTTGGGAAGCTAATTCGCGGTTAGATGTCAGGTGCGTGGTTCAATAACCGCGTTTTCCTTGCCAATCGGGGTCATGCCCGATATCAGGTGGCGCGAATGATCAGGCCGTTGCCGAACGGTTTGCCGCAATAGCTCAGTTGGTAGAGCACGTCATTCGTAATGACGGGGTCGGGGGTTCGAGTCCCTCTTGCGGCACCAGTAATTTCAATAGGTTAGTTTAGTCTCGAACGGCGTCGCGCTAAGATAATCAATGCAATAATAATCAATCCTGCAGTGGATTGCTGGGTTCCGGAAACGACCGCAGATGCCCAAGCCAGAGCGGCCCTGAGCCGAGTTGGACACGCGAATGCAAGTGATGAGCGGTGCGCCCTGCATGATCGAGGTCCTCCAGAACCGTCTGTAAAGAACCTTTTATACAAACGGCGTTTGGGGATCCCTCCGATTCCGATTTGCATTACTCAATGTGAACCCACGCATTAGGGACTAAGGTCGCGGTACGGGAATGGGGCTCGAATTGTTTTCTGCGGGATAGCACCCGTAGTGCCCATCCGGCTCAGGCATTCGCACGCAAAAATATACTTCGTACGCATCAATTCGCGCGGTCCAATAGCTTGATCCGCCTGGCATGACGTTGGCGGGGGACACGACTGTGTTGTCTACAATCGAACCCTCGTAAACGGTCGTTGAATCTCGATGTGTCGATGGTGAGTAGAATAGCCTGCAGTCACCCTTGCCACTAAGCTCTTCGCTGAGCTTGTTGTCGACATAAACGTCCTGCACCTGACCGGAGCACTGGAGGACGAAGCCCGTCCTCTTGTCGACCAGGTACGCAACTAGATTGCACGAGTGTGTGGTGCTTCGGCCATCTTGCACTGAGATGCAGTGCATCTTGTTGTTTTTCAGCAGTTCCCAAGCTGTCGATTGGGCAGTAGCTGGAGACCCTCCGAACAACAGAAGGATGATGGCGCCAAGTGCGCAGCATAAACCGGATCGCAGTTCCATGAGCGGATGATCCCCAGCCCTGATGAAACGACCTTCAAATCAAGTCGTGCATTTGCAAAGTACAATCTAAGCGAAGCGCTTTCCAAAGAATACAAGAGCCTGATACAAAGCACATCATCTGCGGAAAAATTCGCTAGGTTTGTCAATGCTGAAGGGCGCTGTTGGCAGTGCCCGCCCAACCGTACTACCTCAATCAACCACTCAGCTCAGTGCTCGTTTCGTTCGCCCGCGCTCAGGTAGCGATTTAGGTAGCCGGGCGTCGAACGTCGACAATGCGCAGGAGATGCGTCGCGAGCAAAACTTGTTCCTGTGCCTCGCGAGGATCACTCAAAGCGACGGTACGATGCGAGTGCGGGTTCTTGTAGGACCCGATCGCGCCAGCAAAGAGATGGCATAGTGCTTCGCGTTCGGCTTCAGGATGCGATTGGTCGGCGAGCGGGCCGCTTTTCGCATCGAAAGCCTTACGCATGAGTGGGACGCCGATGTCAGTCGGCTTGTAGCCGCCGGCTTCGCGCACTGCGACCTCTACAGCCTTAAAGGCCGCGAAAACGGCCTCATCAAGCTCACCCCGCATTAGCGCTGAGTAGACCTTCTTTGCGATCGACGGGTGAAGCAACGATTTGGGAAATTGGCGCGCCGCGCGGATGCGATCGAAGTCTTCTTTCGAGCCCACGCTTTCGCCATCGGAGGTCAACACCATCCATCCGTTACGACCGTTCGTGTCGGGCGCCGGCATGATGTATCCCTCGCGGGAGAGGTATGCCCATGTCTCGTTGAGCAACGCCTCGACCCGTGACTTGGTGTGGTACGGATAACCGTATTCGTTGGCTGCGGCCATGCCGGTGCCGACCGTTACCTGTGGCACACTGGCGGGCCAGAACATGTTGCCAGACTGACGGCGCGCCTTGGCCAACTGCAAGAGGATTGGCGCGAGCTCATCGGGCGTGAGTTCGAGCAAAAGTTCGGGTGTGGGAAACAGCGAAAACAGGGTGTCCATGGTGGCATCCTAGCGATGACTCGCTCATAAGTAATTGAGAACGGAAGATAAACAAAATTTTAGGTTTGCTCCGGCCTGATTGCGGGCGAGGGTGCGTGATTTCGGAATATTAGAAGAAAATTCCCTGATTTGCCCGACGGGTCAAGTTGCCTTGTCGAGCGCCGGCACCCGCCAGCTCCTTTGCATGGGGTTGTTTTCGATATTTTGGCTGCGCGCATCTGAGGCAGGGAATTTCGCCACCGTCGTCCGCAGTGATTTGCCGGTAGTCGACGCCGACACCGCAAATGAAAGCGCCCCTGGATCCGATCCAGGGGCGCTTTGCGTTGAGTGTGTTCGGCGTATTCGCGGCGTTACTCGGCGACCGTCTGCACGACGTTGCCGATGGGCCGGCCCGATGCGACCGGCTTCTCGGTCTTTGCCATCATCGCGTCGTATTCGGGCAGCGTCTCGATCTGGGTCTTGGCCTTCATCCAGACCACCTTGTAGCCACCGGCCTTCAGCTTGCGCAGCAATGTCGGCAGTGCCTGCGCGGTGTGCTTCTGCAAATCATGCATCAGGATGATGCCCTTGTGCTCCTTGTCGAGCTTGGTCATCACGTTGTTGATCACCTCGTCGGAGCTCTTGGAC
>NZ_JASGSR010000036.1:0-70843 GCF_040446015.1 Bradyrhizobium sp. INPA03-11B | reverse complement strand
GATAGGAGAGACCGTCACCCCACCCCGCCGCTCATTTCATTCGCGTCGACCCTCCCCCTCCAGGGGAGGGTGAAGGAAGATTCCCCGAGAATTCGAGCGCAATGCTGCAATCGCGAGATGCATTTGTCGCGTCCGCGCGAATTTGCCATAAGGCGGCGTGACCCTGATCCGCGCTTCGATGGCAACGGCCATTCCCGACCGCAGCAAAGTTCTGAATGGGCTCGAGACCCTCGTCATCGGCGCAGGCGGCGGCCTGCTGTTTTTATGGGTGGGATTGCCGGGCGGCCTGATCTCGGGTGCGATGTGCGCGGTCGGGATCGCAGCGCTGGCCGGCCGGCCGCTCGCGGTGCCGCCGGTGCTGACGCAATCGGTGCTGCTGCTGCTCGGTATTTCGCTCGGCTCGCTGATGTCGCAGCAATTGCTGCAGCATATGAGCTCCTATCCCCTCACCATCGCCCTGTTGGCGCTGGCGACGTTCTGCTCGACCTTCGGCTCGAGCCTCTATCTGCAGCGCATGCATGGCTGGGACCAGACCTCGGCCTTCCTCGCCGGCAGCCCCGGCGCGCTCTCGCAGATCACGATCCTCGCCGCGGAGAAGGGCGCCGACGTCGCGGCGATCGCCGTGGTGCAGACCATGCGCGTCATCATCCTGACCGCGGCACTGCCGCTGGTGCTGGCGCTGACCGGGGTGACGCACGCGGCGCCGCCGCCATTGCCGACGACCGTCGCCTCGCCGTTCGGCCTGATCGCCCTGGTCGCCGGGTCGATCGGCGTCTCGCTGCTGCTGCGCTGGATCAAATTCCCCGCCAGCTGGATGTTCGGCGCGATGCTCGCCTCCAGCCTGTTGCATGGCTCGGGCCTGGTCGACGGCGGCCTGCCGCCCTGGCTCCGCAATATCGCGCTGGTCGGCATCGGCGCCATCATCGGCACCCGCTTCGCGCGGATGAAGACCTCGACCCTGCTCAGCCACGTCAATGCCGGGCTCGGCTCGTTTGCGATCGCCATCCTGATCTCGGCCGTGTTCGTCGCGGTGATCGCCTTCACCACCCACGTACGGCTTGCCGACGTCGTGGTCGCCTTCGCGCCCGGCGCGATGGACGCGATGCTGGCGCTGGCCCTGACGCTGCACATCGACCCGATCTTCGTCGGCGCCCATCACCTGTCGCGGTTCTTGTTCGTCACCATCTCGACGCCGGGCATCATCCATCTGTTCGGACGGCCGCAGGACGACGTCGACGATTAGGGTGGGCGAAAGACCTGTTCAACCCGTCATGCTGAGGAGCGCCAACGGGTCCGCGCGAAGCGCGGCCCGATGACAGGCTTCGCGCGTCTCGAAGGATGCACGGCCCGGCTGGTAGCCGTGCATGCTTCGAGACGGCCGCTATGCGGCCTCCTCAGCATGACGGATCACGGGAAGCCGTGCCTTTCGACCTCAGGCCTTCGCGGCCCGCATCACACCCCAGCCGGCGATCGCGGCCATCAGCAGCGAGATCAGCACGTTGTAGCCGGCGAGCGAGATGCCGAGGAAGCGCCACTGCACCTCGTCGCAGCGGACCACCTTGACCTTGTCGAGCTGATCCAGCAGCGAGCCGGCCTTGCCGAAATCCACCATCGGGCCGGTGCAATCGGTTGGTCCCGGCCAGAATCCCCATTCGACGCCGGCGTGATAGGCGCCGAGCCCGGCATTGGCGAGCGCGGCGAGGCCGAGGATCGCAAGCCCCGCGAGCAGCAGCGGGCGCGATGCGCCGCGGGCTGCAGCCAGCGCCACCACGGCGCCGAGCGCGACCGCGAGGTAATAGGCATAGCGCTGCTCGAGGCAGAGCGGACAGGGCATGATCTCCAGCACGAGCTGGAAGAACCAGGCGCCGGCCAGCGTCGCCGCCGCGATCACGGCGATCGCCAGGGCCGAGGTCAGCGCCGGATTGCCGGTGGCGGAAGGATCCGACGGATGGGCGGTGGCGGTCGTCACGGCGGTCCTCCTGCGAGCATCATCAGACGGCAGGGTCAGGCCCTGCCCCACGCTCGACCCGGGTCGTATCGCGTGAAAATACCGCTGTCGAGGCGCGGGACAATCACATCCGCGCGGGTTGACCGTGACGGGCCGGCCGCTATAGTCCGCCGCGCTTCGCGACCTCAGGCCCTTCCGGGCTTGAATAATCGCGAATGCCCCTGTGGCGGAACTGGTAGACGCGCTCGACTCAAAATCGAGTTCCGCAAGGAGTGCTGGTTCGATTCCGGCCAGGGGCACCAACAGCACCGAACATGGCGCTACTTGGCAGACCAAAATCCCTATAAATCAGCCCTTTAGCGAGGGCGCATGCGCACATTGCACCACATGGGTACCCTAGCCAGCTACTCACATTGAGAGTAGAAATGTGAGTAGAAAATGCCACGGATCGCGGTCTACTCACATGCCCCTTTCCCAGCTGTCGATCATCAACGCGAAGCCCAAAGATAAGCCGTACATGCTGTTGGACGGCGAAGGTTTGCACTTGCAGGTCAGCACGACCGGCAGCCGGCTCTGGCGCATTCGCTTTCGCTTCGGCGGCAAAGCCAACATGATGTCGCTCGGTGCCTTCCCCGCTGTTTCGCTCAAGGAAGCGCGCGAGAAGCGCGATCAGGTCAGAAAACAAGTTGCGGCTGGGATCAATCCATCTCTGCGACGGAAGCTCGACAAGATCAGCGCAGCTTCGGCCGATACGTTTGGCGCGGTCGCCGACGAATACCTCGCGAACCTCAAAGCAAACGAGGCTGCTGAAGTCACGATCACTAAGAACCGCTGGCTGCTTGAAGAGCTGGCAGCCCCAATACGCAACCGCCCCGTCGGCGAGATTGTACCCGCGGAGCTCCTGGATATTCTCAAGAAGATCGAGGCCAGCGGCCGCCGCGATACCGCGCACCGGCTGCGGTCGGCCATGGGCTCCGTGTTTCGCCTTGCCGTTGCCACCCTCCGGGCAACGAATGATCCGACCTACGCGCTTCGCGGCGCGCTTCTGAAGGTCAAAGTTAAGCATCGTGCGGCGATCATCGACGAGCGGGACCTCGGGCGATTTCTCACCTCGCTCGACGAGTACGATGGCTGGCCCATCCTCCAATCTGCTCTACAGTTCCTGATCCTAACGATGGCTCGCCCTGGCGACGTTCGGCATATGCGGCGCATTGAGGTGGACTTCCCCAAGCGGCTGTGGCGCATTCCCGGCGAACGCATGAAGATGCGCCGGCCCCACGACGTGCCCCTTTCGCGGCAAGCGCTGGCCGTGCTGAAGATTGTTTGGCCGCTCAACGAAGAAAACGACCTAGTTTTCCCATCGCTGCGTTCCCACAAGAAACCCCTCTCCGAGAACGCCTTCAACTCCGTCTTGCGGAACATGGGCTACACCAAGGATCAGGCGACCGCCCACGGCTTTCGGTCCACTGCGAGCACCATCCTCAATGAGCGCGGCCACGACGACGATGTCATTGAAGCCGCGCTGGCCCATCAGGACGAGGATGAGATGCGCCGGATCTATAACCGTGCCCTGTACCTCCCCGAGCGCAAGAAGCTCATGCAGGACTGGGCGGACCTCCTGGACACCTTCCGGCAACGAGCCCCTCTACGGCGGAAAGCCGCATGAGCGCGTCAAATAGGCTGGCAGCCTCTTCAAGGCTGCCATGCGGCCCAAAAATCGGTAGAAATCCTCGCTGCAATCAACTTACCGATCGCCTCCGGCATTTCGGTCGTGTATGCTGCGTCCCCGTAAGGGGACGCTAGTATGCCGAACAAGAAAATTTTGCTTTTGGAGCCGGGTTATAAGAACAAGTATCCCCCGCTCGGCCTGATGAAGATTGCTCAGTATCACAGCAAATACGGCCAGAACGATCAGGTCACATTTGTTAAGGACCTCAATCCGGAGTTACGCAAGCGCTCTTGGGATCGCATCTACATCACGACCCTGTTCTCGTTTGAGTAACCGACGCGTGATCGTGAGAGCCTCGCCGCGCAACGCCCTGTGCGGTTCCGTCGACCTTCAAGCTGCTTGGAAGCCTGGCCGTTGTGATTTGCCTCTGCTGTTGCTCTTCTGCGGCCTCACGCAGGAAAGAGGGCGCACGGCATGCAGAACCGAGCTTTGGTGTTGCTGGCGACGGTCATGATCTCGACCGGTGCCGCACACGCTGATCCGATGGAAAAGCCGGCTGCGCCCGCCGAAACGGCAGCCGCGCCGATCGGACGAAATCCGCAGGCCGGCGAGCCTTCGAAAGCGCAGACGCGCGACATGTTCAGCAACATGGCTGACGGATTCAAGGATCTGTTCAGCGGCAAGACAAGCTTCTCGGATATCACCGAGGGGGCGAAGTTGTTTGTCCCGCAAGCCGAGGTCGACCAAGCGCAACCGGGGCGGCCGCCGGATCACCCGGCCGTGGATAACGGCAAGCCTGATGAATGAGACCGCTTGAGATCGAACCGCAGGAATCCAGATCGGGGAGACAACGCCATGCCGCGCATTTTGAAGTCCGCCTTTTGTTCGGTCGCGCTCCTTGCTGCGCTGCTGATTGTGCCGTCGCATGGGCACGCGCTGCCGGCGGGCGCGAAGTCGCCGCCCCGTCTCCCGGGCGTGATCCTGGCGCGGCGCGAATGCATCGCGTGGGAGCGCGATGAAGATGGCGTCATGCGCTGTGTCCGATGGGAGGAGTGTGGCCCCAGCGTGTGCTGATCCTGCGCCCGACAGTCACGGCGCGACAGGGTGATGGTGTTCCTGAACCGCGAGACCGATGATGCGAAAAGGCTTGGCCTGCAAATTGTTGGCGCTTGTCATTGTTTCCGTGGTCCCGCTCGCGGCTCCGGTCTTCGCCCAATCGACGCAGCGGGTCAGGGAGCTGCCGATTGACTCTGGTCCGCATCTCGTAGGACCCAATGATAATGGTCGCGCTCCGACCTCCCGGTCGGAGCAGGACGAGCCCGAACGGCCGGCGCTCGAGCCATGCCGCACTATTGAGGGTGGTTCCGCTTCAACGCAGGCGCCGCCGCCGGCCGTCACGCCCGGACCGTGCAGACGATGACTGGCGACCCGGAGCGAAGGAAATCGTGACGCGTCCGGCTTTTCTTCGCCCCGCGTGACAAAGCGAGCCGGGCTACGGCGTGCCGCGCCACATCGGCCGCACCGCGTACGCGATCAACCCGAGGGCACATACCAGCGGCGCTGCGATCAGCAGAACGAATGCCAGTGTGAGCGCGATACCGAACAGAAGCGCGACAACGGCCGTCAGGATGACGGTCACAACGACCATAACCGCCGCAACGATCAGCCATTTGCGCCAACCCGTGATGGTGACGACTTTGCCACCTTCCTCATAGGTCACCAGCATCGTGAGCTCCTGACTGACGTTCATCGACAGCGGCAGGCATCGAACCGATCCGCGCCGTCGCGTTAGTGGATGGCCCGTGACCGTTGCTAACACCGCCTGCGTTTCGCCGGCAAGCGGAAGACCTTCAAGCCGTTTGCAAGTCGCGACGACGTGCCTGGCGAAACCCGGTTGCGTCGTCACGGACGTTCGATCCGGCGCGTCGCTCGCCCTCAATTCAGAAATCTTCACAACGATTCATCTGCGCGCCAAAGCGTTAAGACCCAGCCGTTCGCATAGTCGCGGCCTGATCCGCGCGAATCCAAGCGCCGAGGGAGACAAGTCATGCCGTCGGTTCCCAAGAGCCCAGCTTCGCAAGCCCGGATCCATGCGCCGGCCATGCTGCCGACGGACTTCGAGTCCGAGCGCTTCGCAACCTCGAATCGGAGCCTGTCGGGTCCCGCGGACGCCGACCGTTGCCTCCGATTTCTCCGGCTCATTCACAGCAATCCGTATTCGCGCCCCTCCGCTGCTCGCGAGGGTGCCATCTTTATCGTATCGAGCTTGCGAGCCGCCCGTTAGGGACGAGCGCCCGAGGACAACAGGATGCGCATCCCGAGCATCGCTCTCTGTCTTGCGATCAGTCTTGCGGCCGGCTCCAGCGTGGCGTTCTGGGGATGGACCGCGCGCGCGCAGGACCAGGCGTGCCGCTACTACAAGGTCCAGGCCGGCAGCCTGAATATCAGCAAGGAGCCGCGCGGCGACGCCGTCTTCATCGACGTGCTCGACAGCGGAGAGGTGGTCTGCGTCACGCGCACCGAAAAGGCCGGCGATCGCGACTGGGTCTACATCGCGCAGAAGTATCCAAAGCCAAACGAGCACGTGGCGGTCGAAGGTTGGACCAACCCGCGCTTGCTGCAGGAAATGTCGCCTGCCGAGGCGGCGGCAGCGACCGGGGCTCCGCCTCCCGCGCCGGCACCGGCGGCCGCCGCGGCTCCGGCCGATGATACACTGCGCTTCACGCAGCCGATTCCCGAAGGTCCGTTCCCGGTGCAGGGTCAGTCCATCGAGCAACTCGCGCGCGGTATTCCGCAATTTCCGCCGATCGAAGGGCTTCCCGAGGAAGTCTGGAAGAAAAGCTGCCAGTCTTGTCATCAATGGGACCGGCAGGCGCTGTGCGAGCAAGGGGCCTCATACGCGAAAAACCCGCGCTCGGCGCTGCGCCATCCCCATCCCTACGGCGGCGCCTACAAGGCCGCGCTGATGCGCTGGGCGAAATCGGGGTGTCAGTGAGCGTCAATCGCGCCGTGCTGCGGGACGGCGCCGGCACGTGCAAAGCGAGGATCAAGTCCATGCGTCGACAACTTGCAACGCTGGTGATGGCGATCGCATTGCCGCTCGGCGGCACGGCGACAGCCAACGCGCAGCAGGAGTGGCTGCTGAACGCGAACGCGTCGCATTTCTACATGCAGACGGCGAAGAACAACACCACCATCGAGACCCAGCGCTTCACCGGACTCGACGGCAGCGTCAGCCGCAACGGCGACGCCACGCTGAAAATCGATCTGATCTCGGTCAAGTCCAATATCGATGTGCGCGATGTGCGCATGCGCTACCTGCTGTTTGAAACGTTCAGGTTTCCGCAGGCAGAGATTACTGCCAAGCTCGACATGCAGAAGCTGCAGGATCTGACCTCGCAGATCCGCATCACCTACCCGCTCAAGTTCAAGCTCAGTCTGCACGGCGTCGAGCGCGAGTTCGAGGCGCCCGTGACGGTGACGCGCATCACCGACCAGTCTGTCTCGGTCACCTCGGCCGAGCCGATCATCGTCACGGCAGACGATTTCAACCTGACCGCCGGCATCGCCAAGCTGTCCGAAGCGGTCGGCGGCATTCCGATCGTGGCGGCGACCTCGATCAGCTTCGATCTCGTGTTCGAAACCGGCGAGAAGATCCCGGCGATCGAGGCGGCGCGCGCGGAGACGCAGAAGCGCGTGCGCGCCGAGGAGACGGCGACGATCTCCACGGAGGCCTGCGAAACCCGCTTCAGCGTCATCTCGACCACGCAGGCGATCTACTTCAAGATCGGCAGCGCGGAGCTCGATCACAACAGCGAGCCCTTGCTCAACAGCGTCGCCGACATTGCGAACCGCTGCCCGAGTGCGCGGGTCGAGGTCACCGGACATACCGACTCGGTCGGCGGCAGGGAGGCCAATCGGTCGCTCTCGACCAATCGCGCCAGCGCCGTGGTGGGTTATCTCGTGCAGCATGGGGTGCCGGCGAGCCGGATCGAGTCGACCGGTTACGGCGACACGCGCCCGATCGCCGCGAACGACAGCGAGGAGCACCGCGCCAAGAACCGCCGCATCGAATTTCGCGTTCTGCCGAAATAGCAGGCGCCAGGGCGCCGAGATTCAGCTCGGCGCAAAAAAGTGAGGCTAGAAGTGCCAAAGCTCACTCGCCGTGCTCTCCTTTCTCAGGCGGCTGCCGCGGCCGTAAGCGTTCCTCGCGGGCGCGCTTTCGCGCAAGGCGCAGCACCTTTTCAGCTTGCGCCGCTTCCCTATCCGGCCAAGGCGCTCGAGCCACACATTGATGCGGAGACGATTGAGCTTCATCACGACCGCCATCACGGGGCGGCGGTGAGCGCGCTCAACGCGGCCGTCAAGGACTATCCGGCGGTCGCCGCGATGCGACTCGAGCAGTTGCTGTTCCGGCTCGGCGAGCTCCCCGAGGCGATCCGCAATGCGGTTCGCAACAATGCCGGCAGCCACGCCAACCACACGATGTTCTGGCAAGTGATGGGTCCGCCCGGCACGGCGCCCGAGCCTGAGCTGTCGGCTGCGATCGAGCGGGACTTCGGCGGGCTTGCGAAGCTGCAGGAGGAGTTCAACGCCGCCGGGTTACGCATCTTCGGCTCGGGTTGGGTGTTCGTCACGGCCGATGCCGACGGCAAGCTCGCGATCGCGACCAAGCCCAATCAGGACACGCCACTGATGGACGGCCGCCGCGCGCTTGTCGGCAACGACGTGTGGGAGCACGCCTATTACCTCATCTATCAGAACCGCCGCGCCGACTACCTTAAAGCCTGGTGGAACGTGGTGAACTGGACTGCCGTCGGTGCGCGCTATGCCGCCGCAAAGGACGGCAATCTCGGGATTTGATGCGGCTTACAAGCCGCGTGCGATCCGGAACCCGACATTCTCGGTGCGATTCTCGCTTGCAAAGCCACTGCGCGCGGCGGAGCGCAGTGCATCCGGCCCGTCGCGGAGCGAGCCGCCGCGCAATGCGTGCGCGGCGCAATCAGCCTCCATGCGCGCCGAGCCGTCACTCGGTGCGCCGGCATCGGAAGGGCGCCAGCAGTCCTCAGTCCACTCATAGACGTTGCCGTGCACCTGATAGAGCCCGAACGGATTGGCGGCGAAGAAGTCGACCGGCAGCGAGCGATTGCGAAACTCGCCTTTCTCGCCATTCGCATACTGGATCGAGCCGTTATAGTTCGCCTGCCGCGGTGTGATGCTGGCGCCGAACCAGAAGGGCGTGGTGGTGCCGCCGCGCGCCACATATTCGCGCTCGGCCTCGGAGAGCAGCCGATACGGCTTGCCGGTCGTTCTGGCGAGCCATGCTACGTACCGTTTGGCGTCCTTCCACGAGACGTTGACAACCGGATAGCGACCGCGCCGGCCGTTCTGATCGGCCGGACGATACCCGTCGCAGCCGCCCGCGGCGACACAGGCGTCCCATTCGTCGAAGGTGACCGCGAACTTGCCGACCGCGAAAGCCTTGATCGACACGGAGCGCTCGGTGCCCTCGTTGCTCGCCCGCCCGGCCTCGCTCTTGGGCGACCCCATGGTGAAGCTACCGGCGGGCACCACCACCATCTCGGGACACCTGGCACAATCGCGGAACGCACCTCCCGGCTTGAGAGCAAACGGAGCGATCGGAAACTGCACCGGCAGCGCTGCGACTTGCATGCGCTCGGTGCTGTCGTGCAGATCGGCGATCCTCTGACGCGCCTGCGACGCATAGATGCTGTCGCCATAAAGCTGCAGGAACGCTTCGAGCATTTGCGGCTCGGTCGCATCCTTGACGGCGACCCAGGCCTTTGCGGCCTCGGCCGCGTTCGACGACCGCGCCGGCGAGGCGGGGGATGCAGGGCCTTGCGGGGTAGCCGCAGCCTGGCGTCGGCGCGCGGCTTCGAGCCGCTCGCGCGCCGGGGCCGCATAGATGCTCTCGCCGTGCACGCTGATAAAGCGCTCGAGTGCGGCCACGTCATTCGAGTCCTTCGCCTCGATCCACGCCTGCGCCGACTCCATCGCGCTTGGCGGCTTGCGGCGCGACGGCACGAGCGCCGGGCTGATCACCGCCGGCGGCTGCGGCACCGGAATGGCCGTCGGTGCAGCCGCCGAGGCCGCCGGCACCGATGCGATGACGGTTGCTGCGGATTGCGGCTTCGTCGCCGTATCGAGCCTCGCCTGCGCGAGTCCGGCGTAGAAGGTGCCGGGGAACTGGCGCACGAAGGCCTCGAGCAGATTGCGATCGGACGTGTCCTTTACGCTTGCCCAGGCCGCCGCAGCCTCGCTCACGCCCGACGAGGGCGCGCTGGCGGATGGGCGCGGACCGCTTGGCGGCACCAGGAAGAAGTCGCCCGACAATTCGTGATAAAACGCCGGTCGCTGGTCACGCCCGATCGTTGACGCCAAAGCCTCGACATCGGTCCGCAGGCGCTTGGCGAGGTCAGTAACCTCGAGACCGGGCTCCTTCAGGAGCGGCAGCAAGGTGCGCGTGTAAACCGAGTTCGGATTGGCGTCGGCGTCGGAAAGCGCGTCGAGCGCGCCTTGACCGCTGCCCGCCGACATCATCACCAGCGTGCCCTTGGGAGGATCTTCGCGCTTGAGCCCGCGGGTCGAGCCGACGCCGCGCGTCACTCCCGGCCCCGCAAAAGGGCTATCGCGGCAGGCATCGATGATCCAGATCGCGACCTGTGGGTTCTGCTCGCGCAGCCGTTCCATCAGCGATCCAACACGGATCGCATTCCCGCGCATCAGTTCTTCGCCATCGTCAGGGCGTGGAACGTCGCGGGTCAAAATGAAGTTCACGCCGTTGAGCTCGATGCCATGGCCGGCGAAATAGATCGTGGTCACATCGCCGGGCTGCACCGAGTCGAGGAAGCGCTGCCAGGTGCGCAGGAAATCGCTGCGGGTTGCGTTCTCGGCTTGGACCACCTGAAATCCGACATCCTTTAGCGTCGCGGCAACCGCACGTGCGTCGTTGACTGCCTTGTGCAGCTGCTGATCGGACTTGAGATTGTCGTAGCTGTTGATTCCGACGACGAGCGCAACGCGCTTCGCCTCGGCCGGTGCGACCGAGAGAGCCAGCAGACCGAACAGGGCTGCAACCAGGCGCCTTAAGCGATGCATGTCGTCGAACCCGCTCTCCCGCGCGGCCGTCGGGTCATAGCATAGGAGGCATGGCCCGCGGCCCAGCGTGCCTCCAAACATTTTGGTGCCCGACGGGCCGGCGGCCGAACCGGCGCAGGGGTCAGCACGGTCATGCGGAGATTCCGGGCTGGAGCTCCAATCGCAGCTGTCGAATCGATGCGCCGAACATCGCCTCGACGATCCCTTTCGAGCGGATCACCACGGTTCCATGCGGCGTGCGGATGCGTTCCAGGAACCCCGCCTTCGTGAAGGCGACGACCAACTTGCGGCACGTCTCGGTCGACATGATCGTAACCAGGAAGCGGGCAAGATTGCTCTGATCGAGGCTGCCGCGCGAGCTGCGCCAGACGTCAAGCAGGCGAGGCATCGTGTCGCCGGTGAAGATCGCCTGCAGCAGGCGTTCCGAGGTGAGATTCATGCGCCGCATCTTCTCCTCGTCCTTGAGCACTTCGGCGAGATAGCGATTGTGCATGTCGGCAAGCGCGTGGATGTCGTCGGTGTCGTAGAAACCATTCGCCTTGAGGAGAAAGAAGAACTCGCAAAGGTGGTAGGAGGACTCGAGCCGCAGCGCGTGCAACACATCGGCGCTCTGGTCGACGCTGGCCGTGCAAATCTCCTCGTTCAGCTGCGCCCGCGCGTGGCGCATCCGTTCCAGGAGATTGAGATCGGCATCGAGCTCCGTGCCCATGATCGTCGGCTTGCTATCCATTAGCAGGGGTGGACGTAAGGTGCATGGCGGTGGCCTCCAATTCAATGGGAGGTGTACTTAATCGTGGTGAGCAGGGGAAGGGGTCCGCGCCTTCTCACATTCCGGGCTTTCCTCTAAGGCTGCACAGGTTGTGCGGGCTCGACGTCTCAGGCTCGCACCACACCGAACGCATCCTCGCAGGTTGTCGAACGGGTTCTGGCAAGCTGCGAGCTGGAACACGATCGAGGATCGAATCGCCCCGACCAGGAGATCCCATGTCCAAGCCTGTCCTCTTTGCACTCGTGGCTGTCGCCTTGACGGTTGGTCCGGCGGCTGCGCAACCCCAGCTCGGTGAGGACATCGAGCGCCAGCTCAGCGTGCAGCAGGTTCAAGCCTACAACGCGACGGGCCCCAGCAACACGATCCAGCTCGAGGCGAGCTTCGACCGCCCCAGCGGGCTGTATGCGAATGGCGAGCACGTCCAGCTTTCGGTTCGCACCGGCGAGGACGCCTACGTCACGATCGTCACCGTCGGCCCGACGGGCAAGGTGACGCAGTTGTTCCCGAACGAAAGCCAGCCGCAGGCCCTGGTGCGCGCCAACGCGCCGCTGCAGATTCCGGCCTCGCCGAGCAGCGCGCAGATCGTCGTTGGCCCGCCCTTCGGGTCTGAGCTGATCAAGGTGGTCGCCACGTCGCAGCCGAACGGCTTCGTCGCCGCGAACCAACTGAGCGGGACCGGGGCATTTCGCAGCGTCGATGCGAGCGTCGAAGATCTGATGCGCAACCTTACCGTCGCGGCCGCGTCGGCGCCGGGAGGCAAGTTCGCGCAGCAGAATCTGGTGCTGCACACGGTCGCGCAGGCGACGCCGGTCGCCGCGCTGCCGCCCGCGCCGCCGGCTCAAGTCGCGCAGGCCGCCGCGGCTCCGGCGCCTGCTCCGATCGCGCAGCCCGGACTGGTGCCGCAGATGAACAACACGCTGCTGCTCGCAGTTGCGACGGACAAGCAGACCTACCGCGTCGGCGAACGCATCACCTTCGCGGCGACGACCCAGACCGCCTGCTCGCTGACGGTGTTCGACGTGGCGGCGAACGGCCAGGCGCGTCAGGTGTTTCCCAACAAGAACGCGACCGGCAACGCGATTCCGGCCGGACAGCTGACGGTGGTCTCGGGAGGTTCCGCCTCGACCGTGATCGATGCGCGCGGGCCGGTCGGCACATCCACGCTGATCGCGGTCTGCTCGACCGACGCGACTCCGGCAACCGTCGTCGCGCCTGACCAAACCAACATCTTCACCGCGATGCCGTCGCTCGAAGGGCTGCGTACCGACCTCCTGAATGTCTCGCGTCGCCTGCCGAGCGGCACCTCGATCACGTCCGTCAATCTGACCATCCAGCCTTGATCGACCAGAGGGGCGGCCGGAGAATCACAATGCCAAAACCTTCCATGGTTATGGGCGCCCTGGTCGGCATCGGTCTCGCCGGGACGATCCATGGCGAAACCGCGAGAGCGGCGGATTGCACAAGCTTGCTTGCGCGCTTCAATACCGCGGTGCAGGCGCGCTCGCTGGAGGATGCCAAGAAGGCCGAGAGTGCGATCGCGGGCGACGCCGTGTGCGGAGCGTCGCTGATCCAGGTGCAGAACACGCGTGCGGCGCTCGAGCTCGTCATTGCCGAGGCGCTGCCTGCCAATTCGCCGGAGCGCGAGACGCTGACCGTCGATGCCGACAAGCCGCAAGTCTCGTGGAAGGCCGCAGCCGTGCTCGGCGCGCTGCGCTTCGAGCAACGGCGTTTTGCCGATGCGGCGGGCACCTACATGCGCGCAATCGAAATCGTCAAGGACGCGACCAAGACGCCGCATGCGCCGGCCCCTGAGCTGATCAGTGAGATCCTCGACCGCGCCACGCAAGCGCGCCTTCTGGCCGCGAACGAGCAGGCGCCCGGCTCGGTGTTCGTCGCTTCCGCGAAGGATCATCGCGACGGCAGCGTCGGAGGTGTGATGTCGGAGGACGTTCGCGGTTTCCATCCAGTCTCGATCCCGCTGCCGATCCGCTTCGATTTCAATTCCGCACAGCTATCGCCGATCGGGCAGCAGGCCGTGAACGAGCTGCTTTCGGCAATTCAGCAGCAACATCCGGCCCAAATCATCCTGGTCGGGCATACAGATGCCGTCGGCTCGGACGAATACAATATGCGCCTGTCCGCGGAGCGGCTGAAGGCGGTCGAGCGCGCGCTGCGCGAGGCCGGCGTGTCGCAACCGATCCAGGGCGTGGCGATGGGCAAGCGCCAGCCGCTGCGCGTGGTCGATCCCGCCTCGCTCACGCAGGAAGACATCAACGCGCTCAACCGGCGCGTCGAGTGGCGGCGGCGCTAGTGCCGGCTGGTTCACAGTTGGGCGCGCGGGCGCGACGCACGGTGTCCTGGCTGAAATTGAGCAGCACTGCCGGTCTCCTGATCGGAATGCAGGCGGGGATTGCCGACGCCGCCACCTTGCAGAGCCCCACCGGCGGCCCGGTGCATGCGCTCGTCATAGGGGCCGATGACTATGTCGCGGAGCGCCACCTCAAGGGGGCGGTCGCAGATGCGAGCGATCTTGCCGGCGCATTGCGCAAGGCGGGTGTGAGCGACCTGACGGTACTGCTCGACCGCCAGGCCACGCGACAGCGCGTCATGGGGACGCTGCAGCAGATGACC
The DNA here is from genome assembly GCF_040446015.1 of Bradyrhizobium sp. INPA03-11B. Classification (NCBI taxonomy): domain Bacteria; kingdom Pseudomonadati; phylum Pseudomonadota; class Alphaproteobacteria; order Hyphomicrobiales; family Nitrobacteraceae; genus Bradyrhizobium; species Bradyrhizobium sp. INPA03-11B. Next base: position 56,707 of record NZ_JASGSR010000036.1, on the reverse strand, counting down.
GCCGATGCGAAACCCGGCGATCTCGTCATCATCAGCTTCGCGGGTCACGGCGCGCAGTTGCCCGAGCGCACCCCCGGATCGAACCCGGACGGCATGGACGAGGTGTTCGTTCTGCCCGGCTTTGAATCAGCCGGGTTGGGAACGGCCGAGCGTATCATCGACAAGGAGCTCCATGCCCTGCTGCAGCGCCTCGAGCAGCATGGTGTGTTTACACTTTTCGTCGCCGATACCTGCCACGGTGGCGGCCTCGTCCGCAGCGTCGATGAGCGCGCGACCGACATCAGCTACCGCCAAGCGAGCGTCCTGCGTATCGAGGCGGACGAACTGCAGCCGATCAACACCCCGGCAGAAGCCATGCTCGATGAGACGAACTTCGAGAAGCTCACCTTCCTCGGCGCCGTCGACAAGAATTCCAAGGCGCCGGAAGTGCGCATCTCCGGCCAACCGACCTTGCGCGGCGCGTTGAGCTACGCAGTAGCGCGCGCGATCGAGGGCACGGCGCCGGCGCTGATCGAAGGCGGCGTGGTCAACCGCAAGCGGCTGTTCGAGTATGCGCGACAGCTCGTCTCGCAATATTCCGAGCAGCGCCAGGTCATCACGGCCGAGCCGCTACGTTCGGCCGCGCTGATCGAGGCACCGGCCTTCAGGCTGCTCGCTGCGGCGCCGGCGGCCGGCAACGCGCTGCAGCCCTGGAAGGACGCGCCGGTTCGCATCCGTTTCGCCGGTGGCCCGCGCGAGGCGGTCGCGCTGGTCACGCCGGTGACGACGCCATTCAAGATCGTCGGCGACCGTGAGCCGGCCGAACTCATCTGGGATAGCCGTTCCGGCGACGTCGTGAGCGATACCGGCAGCATCATTGTGCTGGGCGCACCCGAACGCGATCTTCCCGGCATCGTCGACCGCACGCGCGCGCTCAGTGCGCTGCAGAAGCTCGCGGAAGCGCGACCGCAGACGATCGTGCTACAACCGAACAATGCGGTGCACCGCAATGGCGAAAGCGTCGCGTTCGAGGCCGACGGTGTGCGCGGCCGTTTCGTGGTCGTTCTCAATATCAGCGGCAACGGCACGGTCCAAATGCTGTTCCCGCGTGTCGGAGAGAACGCCGCATTTCCGAAAGGGACATGGCGGCTTCCCTTGACCGTGAGCGAGCCGTTCGGCGGCGACACGGTCGTGGCGTTCGTGTCCGAGCAGCCTTCGCCGACGCTGCTTGATGCGCTCTATCATCTCGACGGCAAGAAGAACCCGGCACGGGTCGTCGAGCTCCTCGAGCAGGAGATCAAGCGCGCGCCAGGTGCAAAGATCGGAATGGTCGGGTTGTTTACCGCTCCCTGAAGTGAGGCGAGAACTCATGTCTGTCAAGCAAATCGCGACGCTCGTCGGTCTCATCATCCTGGTGCTGCCCCTGCCGCTACGCGCACAAAGCGCTGTGCCCGCGGCCAACGACGACGACTACGAGGAGAGCATGCGCGTGGTCGGCGGCAATCCCGCCGAAAACAATGCCTGGCCATGGCAGATCGCCTTTTTCCAGCGCCGCGCCTCCGATGGAGTGTTCACATTCTTCTGCGGCGGATCGGTGATCGCGTCGCATTGGGTCTTAACCGCCGGGCATTGCTTTGCCGGCGGCCGGCTCGGCCCAGACGACGTGCTCGTGGTCGAGCAGACCAACATGATCGCGCGCAGTCTGCCGGGCGGCACGGTGCCGGCGGATCGCGGCCGGTCCCTGAAGGTGCAGCGCATGATCGTGCACGAGGGCTACGATGCGGAATCGCACGAAAACGACGTCGCGCTGGTGCAACTCGCGACCCCGGCGCACTCCAAGCCCTCGAAGCTCGCGCGCTTGCCGTCGCCGATCGAAACTGAGGGGCGGCTCAGCACGGTCACCGGATGGGGCCTGTTGAAGTCGCGCTACTTCGATCGCGAGAAGAAAGTGTGGATGGATTCCGACACGCGCCAGCCGATCCCGGACGGTCAGGAGAACCTCTATCTCACCGAGTCGATGATGCAGGTCGACCTGCCGCTGATCGATCACGTGGCCTGCCGACAGGCCTATCAGGGTGACCGCGGGCGCGGTATCGACCGCCGCACCATCTGCGCGGGCTATGCGGAGGGCGGCAAGGACGCCTGTCAGGGCGACAGCGGCGGACCCTTGGTCACCAAGGACGAACAGGGCCACTATGTGCAGATAGGCGTGGTGAGCTGGGGGCTCGGCTGCGCCCGCGCCGGACGGCCCGGCGTCTACTCGCGCGTGTCGGCTTTCTCCGGCTGGATCAAGCAGCAGACCGGCAGTGACGTGTTCACGGCTGCCGACGCCGTCGCTCCGGCCGCCGTGCCAGTCGCCGTGCAAACCTCGATTGCGCATTCGAACGAGGCCAACCTGCGCATCGGTGTTGCGCCCGGAGCGACGTTGCGCATCGGGCAGTCGGCGCAAATCCGGGTTGATTCGAGCCGCAGCGGCTACCTGGTGCTGTTCGACGCGACGCCGGATGGGAAGGTGACGCAGATCTTCCCGAACAAGCAGTCGCTCTCCAGTCCGGGCAGCGGCGGAAATCAACTGCGCGCAGGAGTACCGTTCCTGATTCCGGACCAGTTCGCCGGCTTCACCTACATGATCGACCCGCCCGTCGGGCAAGGTACGCTGATCGCGGTGCTCGCCGACAAGCCGGTCACATCGGTCGACGTCCCGCCGATGCCGCGTGCGCTCGGCGAGCCGGAGGATGCGGTCGAATATATCGGACGCATCGCCGACGAGCTGATCGCACGCGATCTCAATCTGGTGCCTGCCGCACCCGCGGCGCCGGGGGCTGGTCCGCAGAGGCCGCCGAACACGAACTGGTCGATGGCGTCGCTGCGCTACCGCGTAGTGCCCTGAGCGGCGCGCGTCGCGACCGGGTGGGCGCCGCGCACGACGATCAGCAACACGCGCCAAGTGCGATAACGTCAAAATCGACGGAAAGACAAAAGCGAGATGACGGAAGGCACTGCCATCTCGCTCCATGAGCAGGTCGAAGCCGTAGCCGCGGCGGATTGCGTGCCCGCATCCGCAGTCCGAAGAGCTGCGATTTCGACTTCGTCTGGTCCTCGCCGTTGTTGTCTTTGCAGGTGGTAAGCGCGTTGATCATGCCGTTCAGAGCGTCCTTACTCGGCTGGCCGAGGAGGACATCCCTGCCCACCCACTTCGCGACCGATGCAACGTTGCGCTCCATCACATGGGGCAAGTCCTTCGAAAAGAAGTCGCCGATGTCGTCGAAAATCGAATCCGGTTGCGCGCCGCCGCCCTCGTCGGCCCGCGTCTTCGGCTGGGGCGTGGCTTGGGTAAGGGCTCCGGCCGGATGCGACTAGGACCCAGTGCTAACCGGTTGAGCCAGCGATGAGAGCAGGAGGGCAGCAAACAGAAAAGGCGACGGGTTACGCGAAGGCCGTAACTCGACGCCTGATGGATGCCGCCGATGGCGGCGAAAATGGGAAAGCGATGGCTAACGACCGCAGGAGATCGTCCGGCGATAGACCGCACGGCTCGGGACACGCACCACACGGCACCACATTCCGGCGGGCCGAGAATTGAACGCGAGCGGACGTCCCGACGCGTCGAACAGCATCATGCGACTCTCATTGGCGGGCTCGTTGTCCTCGCTGTCGGCCAGCATCGCGCGCTGATCGTCGCTGAAGGTTTCCTCGGAGTCCTGCGAGCGGAAGGCGCCGGGGTCGAACCCCTGCTGCAGCGGGAAGGCGCCGCCGTACTGCGGATTGATGAACGCGCCCGAATTCATGTAGGCAGTCGGGCGCGAGATGAAGGCATTCATCGTATCCTGCCCGAAACCGCAGCGTGTCATCCTGCGGTACATGCGGCGCACCGGGACGCGGCGCGCGCGGCAGGTGAAGCCGTCCCGGACGCCGTCATACATGTAGGGCCGCCCATTGGCGTCCATGATCATCAGCCGGTTGGCGTTCGCCGGATCATTGTCCTCGGCGTCGGCCTGCATCGCGCGCTGATCGTCGCTGAACTCCTCCTCGGCCTCTTGCGCGGCACGCAGCTGGTTGGGATCAACCTGGTCCTGCGCCCTTGCGATCGTGGAAGCCGCGAGAACGGCCGTGCCAAGCAACAGCACGGCGGCGATCGAAATTTTGGCGAACTGTGATGTCGACATGTCTGTCCTTTCGGCTCGGTGAGCGTCGCTGTGCCGCCCCTCGGCAACACGGTTGTGATGACAGAGCGCAAATTTCTTTGAAAGACGCCGGCCCCCCATCGGTTTGGCAGGTCGACGTCGTGGCGCCGTGGCGCGCGGGGCCTTCAATCAGTTCGGCGGCCCACGCTTCGCGCGCTTTCGGTCGACGTGTAGGTCCCGGTTTGGATCGCCCGGGGATTCGCTGACGGTCGGTGCCAGTCGTATCGTCTCGTTCACGTCTTCAACCGGCTGGACCGGTTCGACGCTGCCACGGCCTCCGTCTCCGCAAGGCGCTGCGTGATCGCGAGAGCCTCACGGTGCAGTGCCTGCGCCTGCCCCATGTCATCGGCAAACAGGCGCGCGGAAGCGAGCGCCGAGACGCATTGGGCAAGCGCCTTTGTGTCACCGGATGGCGCCAGCAAGGCGCGCGCCGTCCGCAGCAGCGACTCGCCGCTATCGTGGTCCGCGGGCGTGCTCGTCTGCGCGCTGTCCTGCATCAGGCGGCCCGCGCCGGCTCGCATCAGCATCTTGCCCTCGTGAAACGCGTCTCCGAGCCCGCGATAGAGGGAAGCTGCGCTGAGCGCGTCGTCGATGTCGCTCGGATCGTCGGCGTCCTTCACGTCACCGGATTGCCACGACAACAGCCGCGCCTGCGTCAGCGGCGGCGTGTCCGCGGTGACGCATGCGCGGGCGCGCTCGACCCAATGCCGGTGCTCCAGCATCAGCCCGAGCTCGGACCAGATCACATGACTGCAGCCGACGAGGTCGAGCGCGATGTCGCGGCTGCCGTCCGGGCCGAACGCGAAGGTGAGCGCGGTGCGCAGATTGTCGACATCGGCGCCGTAGCGCGACAGCCAGGATTCGGACGCCGACGTCTCGAAAGCTTGGGTCGCCTGCGCGAACCGCTCAGCGAAATAGCGCGCGTGCCGCCGATGCCGGTCATGCTGCTCTTCGGCGGCAAGCCGATCGAGCGCGAAGTAGCGCGTCGACTCGGGCATCCGGTAGCGCGTTTCGTCCTGGTCGCGGTCGGGTAGAATCAGCGATTTCTCGACCAGCGAGATCACGAGGTCGAGCACGTCAGCGTGCGCGGCGTCGGGCTCGGCGACTGCCACGATCGAGGCAAGCGAGGTCGAGCCCGCGCAGACCGCAAAGCGCCGCAGCATCTGCTGCTCGGTGCGATCCAAGAGCTCGTAGCTCCATGCGATCAGCGCCTGCAGGGTCTGGTGCCGCGGCACCGCGGTACGGCTGCCGCCGGTGAGCAACCCGAAGCGCTCGTCGAGCCCACTCGCAAGCTGCCGCTCGGACAGCACGCGCAGGCGCGGCGCCGCAAGCTCGATCGCCAGCGGGATACCATCGATGCGCCGGCAAATTGCCGCAACGACGGCGGCGTTCTGGTTGGTCAGCGCGAAGCCTTCGCCGAGCGCGGCGGCGCGCTCGACGAACATCTCTACCGCGCCGAAGCGCTGCGCCGCCTGCGCCGTCAGGGCGTCGGTCGCGTCCGGCGTCGGCAGTGAGGGAACCCGAAACACGTTCTCGCCCGCGATCGCGAGGCGCTCGCGACTCGTGGCCAGGATCGAGAGGTCAGGGCAGGTCCGGATCAGCGTCTCGGCGAGCGCGGCGCTCTCGCCAATCACGTGCTCGCAATTGTCAAGGATGATGAGGCGCTGTTGTCCCTTGAGCACGGCCGCGAGAGAACCTGCACTGCCACTCGCATGGCCGAGACCAAGCACCTCGGCGACCAGTGCGGCAACAAGGCCGCGGATCGGCGCTAGGTCGATGAACCAGACGCCGTCAGGATAAGAGGGCAGCGCCTGCCGGCCGGTCTCGATCGCCAGTCGTGTCTTGCCGACGCCGCCAGCGGTCAGCGTGACGAGGCGATGGCGCTTGAGGTGTTCTTGCAGAACGCCAAGCTCGTCGCTGCGACCGATCAGGCGGGTCAGCATCTGCGGCAGATTGTGCGGAGCGCCTTTCGGCTCGACGGGCACGACCGGTGGCACGACAGCGCGCGCAACATCCTCCTGCGTGACCGGAGCCACGAAGCGATAGCCGCGGCCTGCGACCGTCTGCAGATAACTCTTGCCGTCCTCGGTTTTCCCGAGAATCTTGCGTAGCGCCGAGATGTGGACCGCGAGATTGTTCTCCTCGACCACGAGGCCGGGCCACACCGCGCTCATCAACTCGTCCTTGGTGACGAGCTCGCCGTGGCGGCGCACCAGCGCGAGCAGCACGTCGAGCGCACGCTGTCCGATCGTGACCGGCACGCCCTGCGCCAGCAATTCGTGGCGCGCGGCGAGCAGCCGGAATGGACCGAACACGAAGCTTATTGCGTTCTGCGCCATCAGACAGGTCTTAGCCGAGCGCCGTGAGCGCGGCGCTCTCGCTCGTGACGATCGGCGCGAGCGCATCGAAGCGTGCGATGCGTAGCACTTTAGCCACATCGGCCTGCGGGCACAGGATGACGAGTTTTCCGCCCTTGGCGGCGCAAAGTTTGGCGCCGACCAGCAGCAAACGCACGCCGGATGATGACAGTATCGTCACGCCCGACAGGTCGACCACAACGGCGCGCTTTTCGGTCGCAACGGCGTTGAACGGCAGCTCGATCTCGATCGCGCCGGAGGAGTCGAGCCGGCCGGAGAGCACGACCTTGCTTCCTTGTCCCGGCAGGTCTTCGAACCTGATATCCATTGCCCCAAAACCGATTCCTACTGTTGTGGTGGTAGCATGAGCCGGCCGTCGCGGGGGTAGGTTTTCATGAGGATTCATAACTTTTCATACGTCAGCCAACGCCCACCGCGCGCGCGGAGCCTACAGTACGGGCGACGCGAACCGTTCGGGCCTGCCGGTTCCCGGCCGGAGCTCGCATTTGGACATGTCTTTGGTTGACGAAGCCACACCTTTCGGCTGAGCTGGCCCCCGTCCCGGAAACGAGCCTGATGCTGCATTGTGAAACTCGCATCGAAAGCCGCCAGGCGGAATTGCGCAGGATCGTGGCGCTTACCGAGCAATTCGGAACCGAGAACTGCCTGCCGGGTACGGTCGTCAACGACATCCAGGTCGCGCTCGACGAGACGCTCAGCAATATCGTGGTCCACGGCTACGACAACCCGGCGAGCGGCATGATCGTGGTTCGCCTCGCCTGCCAGAACGGCGAGGTGTGCATCGAGGTCGAGGACGACGGCCAGGCGTTCGATCCGCTACAGGCTCCGCTCCCGGATCTCACCGCGGACCTGGCGCAGCGTCAGGTCGGAGGAATCGGCATACACTTCATCAAGAGCCTGATGGACACCGTCTGCTATGACCGCCGCAACGGCAAGAACCTGCTGCGCATGATCAAGCGCTTGCCGGCGCGTTCGGACGAGCGGCAGCCGAACCCGATGACGCCCCCTCCGACTGACGGCGTCGCCGTCTTGGCGCCGCACGGGCGGATCGACACCGCGAGCGCAGAACGCTTTGGCGACCAGGTCGTCGCCTTGATCCGGGCCGGCTGTCGCAGCGTGGTCATCGATCTTTGCAACATCATCTATGTCAGCAGCGCCGGCTTTCGCGCTATGCTGCTCGCCCACAAGCTGATGCACAAGACGAACGGCAGGATAGTGATCTGCGGCTTGTCCCCGGAGCTGCGACGATTGTTCGAAATCGCGCATTTCACGACGGTCTTCGCCATCTGCGGCACGCGCGAGGAAGGGCTGGCCTGGGCGGAGCCCTGCTGATGCCCGGGAGGACATGGTGCGGCCCAGCAATCTGATCTACGGCATTGCCGACAAGCCGCCAGCCGTCCGAGCCCTCCGCAGGGCGGAGGGGGCCTCCTCGCCATCCACTTCCAGCACTGAAGAATTATGACCGCACCCGTAACGACATCTGGCCCGCGCATCCTCGTCGTCGATGACAATGACGACAATCGCTACACGCTGACCATGTATCTCGACCTCGAGGGCTACCAGCACGTCGTCACGGCGAATGATGGCGAGGAAGCGGTGGCGCTGCTCGAAATCGAGCCCTTCGATCTGGTGCTGCTCGACGTCATGATGCCGCGCCTCGACGGCTTCGGCGTGCTCGCTTGGCTCAAGGCCAAGGGGCGGCTGCATCATCTGCCGGTCATCATGATCTCGGCGCAGAACGAGATCGAAAACGTCGTGAGCTGCATCGAGCTCGGCGCCGTCGATTACCTGACCAAGCCGTTCAACAAGGTGCTGTTGCGCGCGCGGCTCGGCGCGAGCCTGGAAAAGAAGCGGCTGCGCGATCAGATGCGTGTGCATCTGGCGCGGCTCGAGCGCGAGCTCGACGCCGCGCGTGCGCTGCAGATGGGCATGGTGCCGCAATCCTTTCCCGCGCCCGGTGCGGCGTTTCCGTGGGACATTCATGCCAGCATCGCGCCAGCGCTCGAGGTCGGCGGCGACCTCTACGACGTGTTCCGCGCGCCGAACGGAGACTTGTGCTTCTTTATCGGCGACGTTTCCGGCAAGGGGATGCCGGCGGCGCTGTTCATGGCGCGAACGAAGAGCCTGATCCGTGTCGTCACCGAGCTGACCGCGCGCGAGGTGCCCCCCGATCCGGCCGCGATCATCACGCGGGTCAATGCGGAGCTTTGCGACGGCAATGACTCGGTCATGTTCGTCACGCTGTTCTTCGGCGTGCTGTCGCCGGGCGGCATGCTCAGCTATTGCAATGCCGGGCACAATCCGCCGTACCGCATCGCCGGCCGCAGCATCACGCCGCTCGTTGAGGCGGCCAGCCTCGTGCTCGGCGTCGAGCCGAGCGTTGCGTATCGGACCGCGCACGCGGAGCTCGCGCCCGGCGAAGGGTTGTTTCTCTACACCGATGGCGTGACCGAGGCCGTCAACGCCGTTGACGAGCCGCTTGGCGAGGCGCGGCTCGAGGCCGCATTGGCGGGGGTCACATCCACGAGCTCGGCCATGGTCGCGACGGTCGCGGCCGATCTCGCAGCTTTCGTGCGCGACGCGCCGCGCTCCGACGACATCGCAATGCTGGCGCTGCGGCGCATCCCAGCAGCGCTCGGGGCTTGAAGTGCCGGAAACCGTGCAGGTCGACGAGGTCATCGAATGAGACGACGGGATTTCATCGCCGCCTGTATCGGCGGCGTCGTCGCCGCTTCCTCGCTTGCGCGCGCACAGAAGAGCGGAAAGGTCGCGCGGCTCGGCCTGTTGCTGCCTTTCCCGGCGGTGAACTCGGATTTCGCCCAGTATTTTCGCGGGGGCATGCGCGAGCTCGGCTGGGAGGAAGGGAAGAACTGGGTGTTCGAGACGCGTGCCTATTGGCGCGACCTCGGCGCCGTGCCGGGCTGCACCGAAGAGCTGATCCGCGCCAAGGTCGACATTATCATCGTGGTGACGCTGCAGGTCGCCCTGGCAGCACGGCCGGTCGCCGGCGATACGCCGATCCTGGTGGCGGTCGCCGGCGATCCGGTGCGCGTTGGCGCGGCGGAAAGCCTCGCGCACCCGGGTGGCACGATCACCGGCCTTGCCACAATGTCGCCGGAGCTTGCGACTCGGCGTGTGCAGCAGTTGCGTGAAATCCTTCCCGGCGCGACGCGCCTCGCCCTGCTCGGCGAGCCGGGTACCCCGCTGATGCCGCTGATGCTCGACGCGATCCTGCCGGCCGCGCGGAGCCTTGGATTCGTCGTGCGCGTTTTCGACGTGCGCGAGCCGGAGGGCTTCAAGACCAGCTTCGAGACGATGCGGCAATGGTCGGCCGATGCCGTCATCGTGCTCGACTCCGAGATGTTCTGGCGCAACGGGCCGCGGCTGGCGGCGGCGGCGACAGCGGTCAACATGCCGATGGCCTGCGGCTTCCGCGAGATGACGCGCGCAGGCTGCCTGTTCTCCTACGCGACCAACATTCGCGAGCACTTTCGCCGCGGCGCCACCTACGTCGACAAGCTCCTCAAAGGCGTGAAGCCCGGCGATCTGCCGTTCGAGCAGCCGACCCGGTTCGAGCTGATCATCAACCTCAAGACCGCCAGACAGCTAGGTGTCACCATCCCCGATACGCTGCTGACGTTGGCCGATGAGGTGATCGAGTAGCGAGTAGTGAGTGGTGCATAGTGCGGTCACCATCGAACTTCTCCCTATCGCGCTGCTCGCCCCCGAATTCATAACAATTCAGACCCACCTCAAAGATTACACAGGCGGATCGCGCCATTCTGCTCCCATGAAAGTCGCCCCGGCGCTGTCCAGCGCCGCAACCCCATGAGGAGCATCGTGCCGATGGCCAATCCGTTCGTCGGGCAAGAAGTCGTCAACCATCGCATGCAGGGCGACCGCGTCCGCGTCGTCGATCTGCTCGCCATGGCGTGGCGGATCGTGACGATCTGGAGCAATCGCGCGCACCACCGCCGCGTGCTCGGCGAACTCGACGACGACCAGTTGCGCGATATCGGAGTATCGCGCGTGGAGGCAGCCGAAGAGGTGCGCAAGCCATTCTGGCTGAGCTAATCTGCGGCAGTTTGGAGCAACGCCATGCCCGCGCAATTCAATGCCTGCCGGGCCGGCAACGATTGGCCGTTTGTCAAACAGTCGTCCTGACGATCGCCTGCATCCACGTGGCCGGTCTCCTGGCGATCGGCGCGGTGGTCCGGCAGACGGGTGGAAACCTCGAGCCGAGCGCCGACATGGCGCAGATGCGGGCAACGCGGTGATCTGCGCGGCCCGTCGGGAACTTATTTTAAAGACAAAGCAATCGAGCGTGCTAACGTGGTGGCCCGATGACAGTGATGGGCCACAGCGAAGAGCGCAGCGCCGCTGATCGTGCTGGGGCGACGGACACGTCGTCGCTTGATGGAGCCGTGCGGCCGCGCCGCAGACGGCTGTTCGTTAAATACGCAACACTGTTCGTCGCGGTCGTCACCGTCGCGCTGCTGTTCAGCGGCGTATTCGATGCGCTCTCCTATTATCGCGAGCATCGCCAGGCATTGGTCCGCATTCAGCGCGAGCAGGCCACGGCCGCGGCCGGCAAGATCAGCCAGTTTATCACGGAGATCGAGGGCCAGCTCGGTTGGACAACGCAATTGCCCTGGTCTGCTGGGGTCTTCGATCAACGCCGCTTCGATGCGCTGCGGCTGTTGCGGCAGGTCCCTGCGGTGACCGAGCTCGCTCAGACGGACGCCACCGGCAAGGAACGTCTTCGCGTTTCGCGTATCGGGATGGACGTGATCGACAGCGGGCTCGATTTGTCGCGCGAGTCGAAGTTCACCGAGACGGTCGCGCGGAAGGTCTACTACGGGCCGGTCTATTTCCGCCGCGAGTCCGAACCCTACATGACCCTCGCAGTCGCGGGCGCACGGCGCGACGCCGGGGTGAGCATCGCCGAGGTCAATCTCAAGCTGATCTGGGACGTCGTCTCGCAGATCAAGGTCGGAGAGGGTGGCCATGCCTACGTGGTGGACTGGCAGGGAAGGCTGATCGCGCATCCCGATATCAGTCAGGTGCTGCGCAATATCGATGTCTCGCAGCTTCCGCAGGTGCGCGCGGCGCTGTCGCGCGGACCGCGCGGCGATGCCAGCCAGCCGGACACATTGAGCCAGGCAAAAAACCTTCGGGGTGAGATCGTGCTTACCGCCTCGGCGCCGATCAATCCGCTCGGCTGGCATGTCTTCGTCGAGCTGCCGATCAGCGAGGCCTATGCGCCGCTCTACGCGGCGCTCTATCGCCTCGGTTTGATCGTACTTGCCGGCCTGATCTTTGCGGCGCTGGCCGGCATGTTCCTGGCGCGCCGCATGGTCGGACCGATCGAGACGCTGCAGCTTGGCGCTGCGCGCATTGGCGCCGGCGACCTCTCTCAGCGTATTGCGGTGAAGACCGGCGACGAGCTCGAGGCGCTCGCCGATCAGTTCAACGACATGGCCGGCCGCCTGCAGGAGTCTTACGCGGATCTCGAGACGAAGGTCGAAAGCCGCACCGCCGAGCTTGAACGCTCGGTCGCGGAATTGCGCGCGCTCAGTGAGGTGACACGCGCGGTGAACTCGACGATTGACTTGCAGACCGTGCTGTCGGCCATCCTGGCGAATGCGATTTCGCTCGCCGGCATGGAATCAGGCGGAATCTATGTCGTCGATCCGGCAACACGAAAGCTTCAGTTGCGTGCGGCGCACGGCATCAGCGCCGAGGAGCTCGCGCTGCTGCGCGCGCAGCCGGACCACGAGCGCCACCTGCAGCACCGCGTGGGGAAGGACAATCGCGCCCGCCCCTTCCATGTTGACGTTCACCTCGAGCCCGACACGGAGGTGCGCGCGCTGCTCTATCGCATCGGCATTCTTGCGCCGTTGACGATTCCGTTGCACGATCCGGCGAACGGCGCACTCATCGGCGCATTGGTGGTGAACCAGCAGGCGCCCGATCAGATTCCGGCCGAAACGATCGAGCTGTTACAGACCTTTGCGGCGCAATCCGTTCTGGCGATCCGCAACGCCCATCTGTTCGCCGAGATCGAGGCGAAGGGCCGCCAGCTCGAGCTCGCGAGCCAGCACAAGTCCCAGTTCCTCGCCAATATGAGTCATGAGCTGCGCACGCCGCTCAACGCCATCATCGGACTGACCGAGATGCTGGTTTCGAACGCGGAGCGCTTCGGAACCGAAAAGGCATCCGAGCCGCTGCGCCGGGTGCATCGCGCCGGCACGCACCTGCTCGCGCTGATCAACCAGGTGCTCGATCTTTCCAAGATCGAGGCCGGCAAGCTCGACATCGCGCCAGAGCGCGTCCATCTCGCGAGCTTGCTCGATGACGTGCTCGGCACGGCGCGCCAGCTTGCCGAGCAGAACAAGAACAGCTTGAGCCTGCGCGTCCCGGAGAAGCTCGGCTCGCTCACGGTCGATCCGACGCGGCTGCGCCAGATCCTTCTCAACCTTCTGAGCAACGCCTGCAAGTTCACCAAACAGGGCGAGGTGACGTTGAGCGCGGCGCGCGTGACCGCGGGTGCGCGCGACTGGATCACCTTCACGGTCGCCGATACCGGCATCGGCATGACGGCGCAGCAGCAGGAGCAGCTGTTCGAGGATTTCAGCCAGGCCGATCCCTCGACCGCGCGCCGTTATGGCGGCACCGGGCTCGGGCTCGCGATCACGCGCCGGCTCGCGCGCATGATGGGTGGCGACGTGAAGGTCGCAAGCGAGCCCGGCAAGGGCTCGACCTTTTCGGTCCGCCTGCCCGCCGGGGCCGGCGGTGAGGAGCAGGCAGCCGAGCCCGCGCCACATCGAAACTCTGGTCGCGCTGCTGATCCATAACGGCTTTCTCGAATCGATCCTCTCGCAACGCGACGGTCGCCTGCGCCTTCTAACGCCGACCGCAAAGTTGCTCTCGCACGACCGGGACTGGCTTGCCGCCAATTATCTGCCGTTGCAATTGATGTTCCCCGATCCGGGCTACGGCGAAGTGATGCGATACCATCCGGAGGTTCGGCGCGCACTGCGTCGGACGGCAATCAGCGTCTCTGGGCACGGCGCCCAGGTTCTGGGCGGCAGTCCGGACATGATGCTGTTCGGGATCCTGATGCTGTTCAAGCTCGCCCTGATGGCCGGCACGCCGGACGGCCGCGCCGTCGAGCTTGACTACAAGGACATCGGTGCGCGTTTCGGCGTATCGCTCACCCATGTGCAGAAAATCGTACAGGACGCAGCGCGCGGCACTGGTCGCGGTGACCGGTCGTAGCAGACGTTTCGTCGCGCCGACGCCGGCGATCTGGCGGGATCGCTTTATCGCCGAGAGCATGTCCGGGCATGACATGCTGTTCAAATATTGCGCGGCGTGAGATACAGGCTGTCTCGCGCGTCGCTTGATGGTTGCGCAGAGGTTCCCGGCTGACGCAAAATGTTGTAACGCCGCTCGGGTGGCTCTGCTAAATGTAGCCCGTAGCAGAGCTGTTCGGAGCATTTATGACATTTCAGGATTGCCCCAAAGACCCCGGAGGCGCCAGCGCGCCGCGCTCATCGGCGCCGACTGCCGTGAATTTGTGCCCAGGGGTGCGACGAGGACCTTAACAGCCGTGCCGAAAATCCTCTACGCCGAAGACAACGAGGACAACATCTACCTCATCTGCATGCGCTTCGACCTGTTGGGCGCATACCAGTTGCTCGTCGCCGAGGACGGCGAGAGCGCCATCGCGGTCGCGCGCGCCGAGCGGCCGGACCTGATCCTGATGGATCTCGGCCTGCCGGTGGTCGACGGCTGGGAGGCGACGCGGCGTCTGAAGACCGATCCGGCGACGCGCGCCATTCCGATCATCGCGCTCTCTGCCCACGCGCTCGCCGGCGCGCGCGAGAAAGCGCTCGCCGCGGGGTGCGACGAATTCGACACCAAGCCGGTTGAATTCGATCGCCTTCTGGCGAAGATCGAGCATATCTTGCGAGAGCGACGGTGAGGCCGTCCGCGCGACACGATGCGACCAAGATAGGATCGAATGAAACGCCGCAATTTCATGACGTTTCTTGCCGGGATGGTCGCGGGCTTTCCGCGTCCGGCGAGTTCCACCAGCCGGCCGCGCCATATCGGCGTGCTGATGGGCGTCGATGGAGCCGACGCCTCGGCGCAAGCGCGCGTGGCGGCGTTCCGCGAGGCCCTCGCCGGGCTTGGCTGGACGGAGGGCCCCAATCTTCGGATTGATGTCCGCTGGACAGCCGGCGACATCCAGCGCATGCGGGCCGAGGCGGCCGCGCTGGTCGAGGAGGCGCCTGACGCGGTCCTGACGAGCGGCACGCCGGCGATCGCGGCGTTGCGCGACGCGACGACGACCATCCCGATCGTGTTCGTAACTTACGGCGATCCCGTCGCGCGCGGCTGGGTGGCCAGCCTCGCGCAGCCCGGCGGCAACGTCACCGGGCTCGCCAATTTCGAGGCTTCAATCGGCAGCAAGTGGCTTGAACTGCTGCGCGAGATCGCTCCGCACATCGCGCGCGTCGCGCTCCTCTCCAATCCACAGACCGAACCCCCCTCACTGTTCATAAAGTCCATCAAGACGACGGCGACCGCTCTCGGCATCGAGGCGCTGACGGCGGACGTTCACGATGACGACGAGATCAGCCAGGCCATCAGCAATATCGGCCGCAATGGCGATGGCGGCCTGATTGCGCTACCGGACGTATTCAACACGACGCATCGCGCGACGATCATTGCCGAGGCAGCGCGGCATCGCGTTCCTGCCATCTACTCGCTGCGCTTTTTCGCGCTAGCCGGTGGACTGATCTCGTACGGGATCGACAATCTCGACGTCTACCGGCGCGCGGCGTCCTACGTGGATCGCATTCTCAACGGTGCCCGGCCGGCCGACCTGCCGGTGCAGCTACCGAGCAAGTTCGAGTGTGTGATCAACCTGACGACGGCCAAGGCCCTCGGTCTCGTCGTCACGCCGAGACTGCGGGTGATGGCGAACGAGATGATTGAGTAGTTGGCGACCTGGATCCACACGCCGACCCGATCGCGGTTGTCGCAGCCGAGAGGGTCCGTCGGCTTCTCGCCTTCCGCGCAGCCGGATACAGAACGATCGTGCCGCGATTCATAACAATTAAGATTCGTCCCAAGGCCTGGCCCGGCCATACGCGGCATGCTGTCCGGGTGACAGGCGGCAGGCGAGGCCTCAAGCGCAGCGCTCCGCGGCCCGAACGATCGGCGCGCGCGTAGCACGCGCTCGCGCGGTCTGGTTTGCATGGTCGTCATTCCCGATGCGGTGCGATCGAGGTCGAGATGGAGCATCGAGTGTCGAAGGGCGAAGAAATCATTCACTTCGGGAAAGAAAGCGGCGCGCCGGCCGATCGGCCTGGAATGGCGCTCGTCGCGGGGGACGCTGGTTTCCGTCCGTGGGGTGCCTGGACGTCGCTGTTCTGGGTGGCGGCGGCCGAAGTGATCCGCGCGCTGGTCGATCTCGGCCTCGACCGCACGCCGTTGCCGCGAGTGCTCGTCATCACCCTCTCGTGGGTCACGCCATTGATCGTGCTGCTCGTCGCGGTACGGATCGCGCGCCAGTCATTTGCCACGTATTGCAATTTGCGCAGGCCGCGCGCCGCCGCTGTTGAGCTCGCGATCGGAACGTTTCTGGTAGCCGAAGTCGTTTTGCGCGGCATACCGTATCTGGCGACCGGTAGCCTCAGAAACAACCTTCCGGTCGAAGACTACCAGGCGATGATCGCCCCCGGCATGTGGCCCTGGTGGTACGTGTTGAAGTACTGGCCTGCTGCGATCTTTGCGCCGCTGGTCGAAGAGACGGCCTATCGCGGGTTTCTCTGGCGTGGCCTTGCCGCTTCGCGGCTCGGCCATGGCGGTTCCCTGCTCGTCAGCGCGCTGTTCTTCGCTGCGGTCCACTATCACTACTACATCCAGGGCGGCCAAGTCGTCCTGGGAGCGCTGATCAGCCCCTTCATCTTCGGCTTGATCTTCGGCTTCGTGCGTTGGCGCAGCGGCAGCACCATCGCCGCGATAATCACGCACGCGCTCGTGAATATCGCGCTGACCGTGCTGACCGTGCTGGCCGTTCGGCATGGTTGGCCATGAGGGCAGCTCGGTTCACCGCGCATTCATCGAGGGAGTGTCGCCCATGATGCGATCCAGGTTCTTGCTTGCCGGCGCGGTGTTGGCCGTGGCAGCACCCGCGCAGGCCGACGAAGGCACGGCTCTTCGATGCAGAATCTTCCACGGGCCTGGCGATCCAAGGCGCTCGCCGAGAGACCGATGCGCAGACAAGGAGTACAATCGTGCCTAGGCCGTTGCGACACCTCATTGTCCCACTGGCGCTCACATTGTTGGTCGTGAACGGCATTCGATCTGCGTCCCATTCGCACGACTTAGCGCGCCGCGACCGGGTGGCCGAAGAATCCTCGCCGCTCCCGAGCGTGTTTCAAGGTCCGGGAGAAACTTGCGATTCATGGACGGATGGCTGCCGCGCTTGCGCCCGCCACGACGATGGGACGATTGACTGCTCCAATGTCGGGATAGCATGCATACCACACGAGATCACGTGTCTCCGCCGGAGCGCTGCACCGCTCGGACGACCCGATCATTGATCGATAGCGACGTCGCCCATGACCATGATCCGAACATCGACCAAAGAAGGCCTGCCCGCCATCGCCACCCTCGTGGTCGATACCTGGCGGACCATTGCGCCCGGTAACCAACGGCTATCGTAGCTTCCCATGGTAGCCGAACTTGCGATCTATCGGCCGCCCCTGACACGAGACAGGTGCAGCATCTCACGCAACGCGCCGAGAGAGGAGCCGCCACTCGACATCCCGCAGGCAACCGCCAAGAGCTGCATCTTCTACGCGCGGAAACAACTGGCCAAAACTCTCATGAGCGCCGGATTCGAGGCGGAGCGCCACTGCCGGTCGCACGAGATCGCAGAAACTCGAAATCTGGCGTAGAAGATCCTGGGCCATGACGTCGCGTTTCTCATCGGCGGCCGAGACTGCGAGGCGCGGCGCGTCTATCGCGGATTGAGCTAAGCGAGCACGCCGCCAACCACCGAACACGGCCGGAAGTTCAGGCGCCCGATCCAATGGTGCTCGCTATTCGCCGCGGTGGCTACCGTCCCTGCCTGCTCTTATTTTTGCGCGCTACAACCAAGCGTCACGTTGTTGGTATTTGTGTTGGTATCGGCAGCAATTGCCGATGAAAACTATTTTGAATTCAATTACTTACAATACTGGGCGATTGTCGGCCAGGGGCACCACGCTTCGCCCTTGGGGGTTTCGCGTGGCGCAGCCACGACAAGGCTGCAAGGGCGAAGCGTGTCCGGCGAAGCTTGAGCGACGCGAGAGCGAAGACGGACGGCCCCGAGGGCTCAGCCAAAATCATTCCCCAACTTCGCGTGGCGCAGCCGCCCGGCGACGTGATCGCGTTCGACCGAAGTGATGCCGCGATCCCGCTTCAAGCCGGACCGGAGGGCGTGACGTTTGTTCTCAGCTCAGCAGTGCTGCATCCTCATGATCTCGTGCTGGGCCCAATGCCTGGCCCCATCCTGGCGCCGCCGCGGCGTCCTTGCATAAATAGCCGCATAATTGAATATTCGTTGCATTGCTTGCAATGATCAGGGCTGTGTCGATGAACGCCAAACTCGAGCCGCGCCGATTGCACTATTTCATGGAGGTCCTCAATAGCGGCTCCGTGCGGGGCGCCGCCGGCGCCCTCGGCATGGATGCCTCGGCGGTCAGCCGGGCGCTTAGCTTGCTCGAGCAGGAATACGGTGCACGCTTGCTCGAAAGGCGGGGCCGAGGCGTTGCGCCGACCGACGCCGGCCAACTGCTGGCCACCTACCTGCACCGCCAGCAGAGCGAACGGCAGGCACTGCTCGCGCAGATGGACAGCATCCGCAAGGTCGAGACGGGTCACATCGACGTCGTGACGGGTGAAGGCTATGTCGACTGGCTGGCCAAGACCAGCCTGTGCCGCTTCATGCAAGCCCACCCGAAGATCACGATCAGCCTCGACATCGGAAGCACCGACGAGATTGTCCAGCAGGTCGTGAGCGAACGCGCCCATATCGGCGTCCTCTTCAATCCGCCCCGGGACGATCGGCTGTGCTCACATCATTCGCAGCCGCATCCAATCAAGGCAATGGTGCCGCGCGGACATCCGCTGATCCAGCTCGGTCGGCCGCTCAGGCTCGCCGACCTCGCGCCATATCCGGGAGCCGCGATGCATCCGAACTACGGCCTGCGCCAACACATCCAGGCCGCCGAGATCAGCGAAGGCGTCCGCCTCAATTTCGCGTTCACGACCGCCTCATTCGACGCGCTTGCCCATTACGTGACCGCGGGGCTCGGCTATGCGCTGGTCTCGCGCCTTGCAATGACGGAAGCCGATGCCGCAAAGGTGACGGCGCTGCCGTTGAGGAATGCCCTGCTGCATCGCGGCCGCACCCATGTGGTCTCGCGCCAGGGACGCACGTTGCCTGCCGCCGCGATGAAGCTGCTGCGGATGATGGTCGGCGAGATGCGCGCACCGGCAAGCGGCGCGCGATAAACCGGCAAACGCGCACTCACAGGATCTAGTCGCGGCGCGTCGTTGCAGGAAACCAGATCGCAACTTGCGACGCCGGACGAAACGGCTTCCAGGTGCCGGGCGGTTGGGCGAGGCGATCGGCAATCACCCAAAGTGCCGGTGCGTGAAAGCCAAGCCCGATATGTGTCGTGTTCACCTCGATGTTTTCGCGCTCCCCGCCGTCCGGCTCCAAACAGGCGCGCCACGCCACCACGCCGTCGGTGCGTGTGTAGATCGATGTCGCCGGCACCGGAATCGGCTGCGCCAGGCGGCTGATCCGCGCGAGTGTCGGCGGTTCGTATTTTTGTCCGGTCAGAAGCCGCCAGATCGCGCGGACATTGCTCGCGCCCGGTGCCGCGAACGGACTGCCAAGCGTGATGACCGTACGCACCGACGCAGGAGCCTGCCGCGCGACCTCGCGGGCAATGATGCCGCCGCGGCTCCAACCAACCAGGCTGACCTTCGAACCGCTCTGCTGTTCGAGCTCGACGACGCGCGCCGCCACCGCGGACAGATCCGCATCTGGCGCACGCACATTGCGGCCGCGGCCCCATCCATGGACCTGGTAGCCGAGAAACTCGAGGAACGCGCGAATCGCGAGCGTCGACCGGTCATCGGCGCCCAATCCCGGCAGGACCATCACCGGGTGCGGCTGCCCTCGCGGCGCGGTCGCCAGAAGCGGCGCCGCGACGGCAAGCAGCGCTGGAATGTCGAGCAAGCCGCGCCCCTCGGCGGCAAGCAAGGCGAGCGATGGTGGTTTGACGGTCTGCTCCTCAGGTCCCATGACTATGTCCGTTGTTGATGGCCAGAACTGCGCTCCGTGCCGGGGATGCAGGCCGGCAGGCCGCTCTCATCCCGACGTTGCGGCCTTTCCAAACACGCCGCCGATTGCCCGCAACAGCCAGCTCGGCTGATACTTGATCCATTGCACCGCGAGTTCGTTGGCAAGTCCCGCGACATGGACCGGCTTCCCCGCCATGCACGCCCGATACCCTTCCAGTGCGACGGTCTTCGCATCCATGATCATCATGCTCGGCATGTTGCCGAGATTTGTGCCATGGACCATTCCGGTGTCCGTCACGCCGGGGCACAGCGTCGTCAGTGTGATCTTGCTGCCGCTCAATTCCTGCGACAATGCCTCGCCGAACGAGAGCACATAAGTTTTGGACGCGGCATAGACCGCAAGGTTCGGCACCGGCATGAACGCCGCAACCGAGGCAACGTTCAGGATCCGCCCGCCGTTGCGCTCGAGCATCGGCTCGAGGAAGAGGCGGGTCAACGCTGTCATGGCCACGATATTGACCTGCAGCAGCCGCAACTGGTCCTCGAGGCCGATCGTGCCGAAGCGTCCTTCGAACAACAGACCGGCATTATTCACCAGAAGGTCGATCCGCACGCCGGCGTCCTTCAGCGAATCGAACACTGCGTGCGGCGCCAGCGGTTCGCTCAGATCGGCGGCGACGATAGTCACCCTGGTGCCGTGATCGGCCTTGAGCTCGCGGGCAATGTCCTGCAGCTTGTCGCGGCTGCGCGCCAGCAGTACGAGGCTGAAGCGGTTAGCCGCGAGCACGCGTGCGAGCTCGAGCCCGATACCGCCCGACGCGCCGGTCACCAGCGCGCACTGCCCCTCATTTCCGCTCATCGACATAAGGTTATCCTTTCGCTGCCAGGACAGATCTGCGCGATCGGCGAATGACGCGGGCGAGAATCTTGCCGCGTACCAGACGGCGGTGGTCGCGATGGACCGGATCGACTGGCGCGCCGGCGCTCCTCCGATCGACGGCATATTTGCAGGAAAACCGTTCGATCGCCCGCAACAGCGCCTGAGCTTGCTCGAATTGATCGGCCGTTTCCTTCACCTCGCCCAGCGACTTGCGCAGAGGCTCAAGCACCTCGATCCGGACGACATGGCCGGACGGTCCGGATCGCGGGTCGAGACTTCGCGTGGCCGGCATCACATCCCCGATCAAGCTTGGGCGATCGCCCTGAAGACGTCCGAGGCCACGACCTCGACCGGCTGGAGCCCATCGACACTCCGGAGCAGGCTCCGCGAGCGATAATAGTCGACCAGCGGCGCCGTCTGCTCGTTGTAAGCGTCGATGCGTGCCTTGAGCGTTTCATGATTGTCGTCGGCGCGCGCCGCGGCGCCCTGCTCTCGCGTTTCGCGGACCCTTCTCTCGATCCGGTCCAGCAACACCGTTTCATCCGCCTTGAGCTCAACGACATGGTCGAGCGTGAGGCCCTCAGTATCGAGCAGGTCGTCGAAGCTGACCGCCTGCGCGATCGTCCGTGGGAAGCCATCGAGCACAAAGCCGCGCTCGGTGTCCGGTTGCGAGATGCGTTCGATCACCGCGGCGATGACGAGTTGATCCGGAACGAGCCCGCCGTTCGCCATCGTCTCCCTGACTTTCCGTCCGATGCAGGTTTCCGCATCGACTGCGGCGCGCAGCATATCTCCGGTCGAGAGATGCGGGATGCCGTACTCCTCAACGAGGCGCCGCGCCTGCGTACCCTTGCCTGCGCCAGGCGGCCCCAGCAGAACAATCCTCATCGCTTGCATCCTGATACTCATATCCGCGCCAACGGCATTGCGACGGCCTCCAGCAGCGGGTGACTCGTCCCCGCCCGCTGGCAGCCTCGCCGGAGCTCTTGTCACGCCATCGCCAATCGCGCACTCGGCGCAGGCCGCACCGACAGCAGCAACAGCAATCCGGACAGCAGATAGAGTGCCATCACGAAGTACATGCTGTAGATGTTGTCGCCGGTGCTGCGCACGATCAGGCCGTTGATCGTGGGACTGATAGCCGGACCGAGGTTTCCGAGGCTGCTGATCAGCGCCAGCCCGCCGGCGGCGGCGCCGGTGGAGAGATACTCGCTGGTCAACGCGAAGAACAGCGGCGTCGCCGACGCAATTCCGATCACGGCAAAGGACAGCGCGAGGATCGATCCGACCAGGTTCCCCTGTAGCAGCGTCGTGATCAGCAGGCCGAGAGCAGCTATGCCGACGCAAGCGGCATAATGCCATCGCCGCTCGTGCCATTTGTCCGAATGGCGGCCGATCAAGATCATGCCAATCACTCCTGCGGCATTCGGGATCGCGGCATATACGCCGACGAGAAACAGATCCTTGACACCCCAACTCTGGATCAGGGTCGGCAGCCAGAACACCATCGTGTAGGTCGCGCCGAGCAGCAGCAGATAGACGAATGACAGCACATAGACCTTGGGGTCCTTCAGCATCTGCCCGAACGTCCCCGAGGGCTCGCTCTCGACATCCTTCTCATCGTGCTGGAAGGACTCTGCGAGCAGGGCTTTCTCATCCTTCGACAGCCAGGCGGCCTGTTCGGGCTTGTCCTCAAGCAGGACATAGACAAGGACACCGAGGACCAGCGCCGGCAGTCCCTGCACCAGGAACAGCCACTGCCAGCCATGAAGGCCGCCGGCACCGTCGAAGTATTTCAGGATCGAGCCGCATAGCGGACCGGCGATCACAGACACGATGGTTGTCGCCGACATGAAGGTCGCGATCACCTGCCCCCGTCGCACCGAGGGATACCAGTAGGTAAAATAGAGAATGACGCCGGGAAAGAATCCGGCCTCGAACACACCGAGCAGGAACCGCACCAGATAGAACTGGAACGGCGTCGACACGAACATCATCGCTGTTGCCGCCAGCCCCCACAGCAGCATGATCCGCAACAACGTCTTGCGGGCGCCGATCCTCTCCAGGAGCAGGTTGCTCGGCACCTCGAACAGGAAATAGCCGACAAAGAAGATACCCGCACCAAGGCCGTACACCGCCTCGTCGAACGGCAGGGTCTGCTTCATCTGCAGTTGCGCATAGCCGATATTGATGCGGTCGAGATAAGCGATCATATAGGCGATCAGCAACAGCGGTATCAGGCGCCAATCGATTTTCGAGAACAGCGATTTATGCGCAGGGCTCTCCAGGAGAGATAGCGATCCCTTGCTCGCAGCGGACGGGTGCATTGCGGTTTCCTCCAAATGTTCTTCAATTTCGAAACCCGGCGGCGATCCGGCCGTGCCGCGACCGCCTGGGACGTGATTGCCCAACCCGCCGGGCTTGCTAGCTGGCCCGGCTCGCCTTGTCGTTTGCGGCAACCGGCGCGGTCTCATCCGGCTGAATGACCGTTACCGAAGCTGCCGCCGTGGATTTGACCTTCGATTGATCGGCACCCGGTGTCTTCAACTCGACGATCTCGACCTGCGGCAGAGCCTCGATTTCGCGCAACGCCGCCCGCAGATGCTCGATCATCTCGTAGGACTCGTCCTGCGACAGCACCCGTCGGCACGCCGTCAGGCCGAACTCGAGCAGGCCGGCATAGCTGTGCACCGTGATGTTCAACGCGCTGCCGTGATAGGGGATCGAGACCGGGAAATAGTGCACCATCCGGGCGCCCGCCATGTAGAGATGCTGCCCCGGTCCCGGCACGTTGGAGATCAGCACGTTGCCAGCCGCCGGCAGGCGGCTTGCGAGATTGGAGCGGCCAAGCAGCGAAGCGAGCCCCGTCATCAGCCACGGCGAGCCCGTGATCGGCACATCCACGCCGAGCACCGGCTTGAGCTCGCGCACCACCGCCTTGGCCGCCTCGGACGAGGCATGGATCGCCTTGAAGCGGGTCGGCAGATCGTCGATGTCGGTCGCCAAGTCAACGCGCACCGCCGAGACCTGATTGTTCATCGCCTTGTCGCCCTCGGCGCGCAGGCTGACCGGGACCATCGCGATCAACGCTTCCTTGGGCAGCAGGCCGCGCTCGGTAAGGAAGCGTTGCAACGCGATGCTGCACATCGCCATGACAATGGTGTTGACTGTGCCGCCGACGCGTCTGCCCAGGGCCTTGATGTCGGCGAGCGGCAACGTCATGGTGCTATAGGAGCGCTGGTTGGTGATGGAATCGTTGAACACGGTCTTCGGCGCCAGGCCGAGACTGAGCGAGCGTTCCCCCTTCTCCGACCGCTGACTGGCCATCACGCTTGCAGCAGTGCCGAGCGCCTTGGCTGCCGTCGGAAGCAGTTCCGCGAGCTTGCGATACTGCTGGGCCGCGTTGTTGGCCGCCGCCTGCAACAGTTCGGTCACACCGAGCTGGTATTGCGCGCCGGCACGCTTGCGCCGCGGCGGCGGCACCTCGCGCATCGTGGGCGTGACGTCATAAAGTACCTTGGCAAGCTCGACGCCCGCCTTGCCGTCGACCCCGCTGTGATGGGCCTTGGTGTAGAACGCGACCTGCCCGTTCTCGAGGCCGTCGATGACGTACATCTCCCAGAGCGGACGGCTGCGGTCGAGCAGCGAGGCGTGCAACCGCGCGACGAGTTGCTCGAGCTGTGCCATCGTGCCCGGGCGCCGCAAGGTGACGGTACGGACATGGTAATCGAGTTCGATATCGTCATCCTCGATCCAGACGGGCTCGGCGAGCTGGAACGGCATCTGCGCCAGCTTGCGGTTCAGCAATGCCGAGAGATGCAGCCGCTTGCCGAGCATCTCCTTGACGTCCTCGTAGTAGTCGCCCTGGTAGCCCTCGGGAAGATCGAAGATCATCAGGCTGCCGACATGCATCGGCGTTTCCGGTGTTTCGAGATGCAAGAACGATGCATCCATGCTGCTGAGTTGGTCCATGCTTTCCTCCCGTGGCGCTGTGACGGCAATCGCTGCACCTGACGACCGGTGCCCAAGCCTTGCGGGCCGCGGTCATCGCATTTCTGTCAGGGCCCGATACTGCCGAACGGGGTCCGAGGTTGGGCTTTCTCCCTCGGCCGCTCGGCACGTCGGCCGGCTCACGCAGGCGATCTCATGCCTGCGCCTGGGCCTTGCGCTCCTCCTCGTCGTAAAGCTCCTTCTTCGAAAGCTTCCCGACCGCGGTTTTCGGCAGCTCGGCGCGGATCTCGAGCGCGTGCACCATCTCGTGCTTGCCGAGCTTGTCCTTTAGAAACGCCTGCAGCTCTTCGAGCTTGAACGGCTTGGCATCCGCCTTCAGCTTGACGAAGGCCTTCGGCGACTGGCCGCGATACTCGTCGCGGATGCCGATCACGGCGACCTCCTCGACCGCCGGATATTTGTAGATCGCCTCTTCGAGGACACGCGGATACACGTTGAATCCGCTGCACAGGAGCATGTCCTTGGTGCGGTCCACGATGAAGATGAAGCCGTCTTCATCCATGTAGCCGACATCGCCCGTGCGCAGAAACCCGTCTGATGTCGTGACCTCGGCAGTCGCGTCCGGCTTATTCCAGTAGCCCTTCATCACATTGGGGCCGCTGATGCAGATTTCGCCACGCTCGCCGAGCGGGACGTAGCTGCTGCTGTTGTCGACATCGAGGAACTTGATCACGATCCCGGGCATCGGCATGCCGCAGGAGCCGGCCTTGCGCGTCGCTCCCGGCTGCGCCGGCGTGAAGGTTCCACTCGGCGAGGTCTCCGTCATGCCCCAGCCCTCGCTCAGGGTGCAGCCGGTGATGGACGCGAACTGCTGCGCCACCTCGAGCGGCAGCGGCGCGCCGCCGGATCCGCAATATTTGAGCGTGCGCAGGCTGTGCTTCGGTGTCTCAGGATGGTTGATCAGCGCGGTGAACATCGTCGGCACCCCGCAGAAGACGCTGACCGATTTCGTCGAGATTTCCTCGAGCGCGGCCTTCGGATCGAAGCGGACATGCTGGATGATCTCGGCGCCCATCAGGACGCCGAACAGCACGTTCACGGACAACGCATAGATATGGAATGGCGGCAGGACGGCCAGGAAACGCTCCTGCCCATCCACCAGCACCGGCGGCGAACCCGCCGTTGTGGCCCGGTACTGCTGGCACGCACTGGTCAGATTGGCGTGCGTGAGCATCGCGCCTTTCGGCAGCCCCGTGGTGCCGCCGGTATATTGCAGAACGGCGATCGTCTCGCGCGGATCGGCAATCGGATAAGTCTCGCAGGCACCGTCATTGTGGATCAGCTGGCCGAAGCTGACGTGATGATCATCCCAGTTGACTTCGCTCAGTTGCTTGGCCGCCTTCATCTCGTTGATGACGGCGTCGGGATCGGCCGTGATCTCGCCAAGCGAACCGACCACGAGTTTCTTCAATCTCGTCTTGCCGAGCATCGCCGCCGTCTGCGGGTAGAGCGCAGCCATGTCGAGGGTGATCAGGATATCCGTGCGGCTGTCCTCGATCTTGTGTTCGAGCACCTTGGCGGCATCGAGCGGCGAGTAATTGACCGCGGTGCCGCCGGCCTTGAGGATGCCGAAGAACGCAATGATGTAGTGCGGCGTGTTGGGCAGATAGAGGCCGACATGGATGCCCGGCTTCACGCCGAGCAGCTGCAGACCCTTGGCCACGCGATCGGTGAGCCGCCCGAGCTCGGCGTAGGTGATCCGCTTGCCCATGAAATCGATGGCAGGACGCATCGGCCATTTGCCAACGGCCTCGTCGAGAATCCCCTGCACGGGTCCGGGAGCGATCTCGATATCCCAATGCACGCCGTCGGGATAGGATCGGATCCAGGGCATGTCGTTCATGAGATCTCTCCCTCTATGGTCTCTCAGGTCAGACGGCCGTGACGCCGCCATCGACCGCAATGGTCTGACCGGTGACGAATGCACACGCATCGGAGGCAAGCAGCGCGGCGACACCCTTGAGATCTTCGGGGCCGCCTTCGCGATTCATCGGCGCCATGTGCGCGGTCGCACTCTGATCGAGTTGCGCGGTCATCTTGGTCGGGAAATAGCCCGGCGCGATCGCATTGACGTTGATGCCGAGCGGTGCCCATTCATTTGCCAGCGTGCGGGTCAGGTTGACGACCGCGCCCTTGCTGGCGTTGTAGGCCAGCGTCGGCGTGCCTTCGGGATAGCAGCCGGTCAGTCCCTGGATCGAGGCGATGTTGATCACCTTGCCGCGCCGCCGCGGCACCATACAGCGGCGGCCGACCTCCTGCGTGGCGATGAAGATCGCGGTCACGTTCAGGTTGATCACCTTGTTCCAGCCGTCGAGCGTGTGCTCGATCGTTGGGGCGCCCCATGACGTACCGGCATTGTTGACCAGGATGTCGATCGGGCCGAACGCGGCCACGACCTGCTCGACCATCGGTGGGATCGTCTCCAGCCTGCCCATGTCGCAAACCACCGGCAGCGCCTCGATCCCCAGTCCTTTCAGGTGCGTGGCCGCGATCTCGAGCTCGTCGTGCTTGCGAGCGGTGATCGCGACCTTTGCGCCGAGCTCGCCCAGCACCTCGGCGATCTGAAGACCAAGACCTCTCGATCCGCCCGTCACGAGCGCGACGCGGCCGGTCAGGTCCTGCAACTTGGCGAGGCTCATGGCATCCTCCGGTGGGTTGGCTCCTCGCGCGCGCAGCGCTACTTCGGCTGCAGCAACTTCTGAAGGTTAGCGAAATTCTCCTGCATGCGGTCCTGCATGACTTTCCAGGCGTTGTTGCGCGCCTGCGCCTCCAGCTGCGACAGCTCGCGGAAGTTCGCGACCGCCTTCTCGACCTGCTGCTTGGCGTTCTCCGCCTGCTTGGTCATGGCTTCGCCGCTCGCGAAGTCCTTCATTCCCGCCTGCCACTGCGCGAGCGTTTCCTGCAGGATCTCGTTGCGTCGGCTGACCATCGCCTGAATGCCTTCATAGGCCTGCCGGTTCGCTTCCGCCAACGCCTCCATGTCCTTGCGCTGCCACTCGATCAACGCGGCGATATCGATGCCGGGCAACGTGAACCTCTCGGCCATTTTCTTCAGGTCCCCGAGCCACGGCATCGCGCCCATGCTCATTGCGTCGGATTGGCTGTCATCGGTCCCCATCGATGTCCTCCTTCTGGTATTTGGCTGATGGCGGCGAAACGCCGTCCAGTGGACTGCGCGTCAGGCCGCGGATGAGCGCGACCGAAACAGAGCGAGACTGTCGTCGGCGCGATCAGGATCTGGGTACACCAGGCCGCGGAGACCACTGCGGTCGAATGGCGACCATTCCGCCTCCTGCAGCGCGAGCCGATCGGCGATCGCATAGAGCACGGCCGGATTGTGTCCGAGCCCGCAATGACTGCCTTCGACCTCGATGTTCTGCGTCCGGTCGGCATGCTGCTCGCGGCAGCCCCACCACGAGACGATGCCGTCGGTGCGCGAGTAGATTGCCGTGCTCGGCACCGGCGGCGGCAGCTTCATCGTATCCCGATCGGGCCAGTCGTCGACACGGCGTTCGCTCAGGACCTCATAGAGACGCCACGCATTGCTCGCCTTCGGTTCGTTGGCGAACGGGCTGCCGAGCGTGATCACCTGACGCACCAGCTCGGGCGTACGCCGCGCGATCTCGCGCGCAAAGACCCCGCCAAGGCTCCATCCGATCAGGCTGACCTTGCGCTGGTATCGCTCGGCGAGCTCGGCCAGCCTTGCATCCATGGCGGCCTCGACGCCGGGTCGTGGTCCGCGATTGGGCCCGAGCTTCCAGCCGTGCACCGCATAGCCTTGCGCCTTCAGGTAGGCGCGCAGCGGTCGCGTGGAGATATCGCTGGCGGAGAGCCCCGGCAACACGAGCACCGGATGTCCATCGCCGCGCGGTGCGCGCCGAAGCAGCGGATAGCTCGCGAAGAAGGCCTGCAGCTCCCAGATTCCGCGCATCTCGAGCGCGAACAGGAGTTGCGACGGCGGCGCGGAACGGTCGACGGCCGTGTTCATGTCAGAATGTCCCCTCCCGGATCGCGTGGAGTGTCCGCCACGACCCGTCATTTTTTAATCGCTGCCACGCATCGCGAGCGGCTCCATACCAATCCGACCGCGCAGCCGTGCATTCTTTGGTCTCAAAACGCTATCGGGCAGGTCAAATGCGTAAAAGGTGCAATTGGCCCGCTTGAGCGGTTAGTTTGGGACATCCGCCAATGATTCCTGCACGCGCGCTGCGACGCTCGATGCCCGGCCGTTGCGGAAGTCCGACGGGCTCTTGCCGGTCCAGCGCACGAAGGCGTGGCGGAAATTCGCCGCGTCGCTGTAGCCAAGCCGCGCGGCGATCTCGTCATTGGTCATTTGGGTGTTGCGCAGATAGCCGACCGCGAGCTGCATGCGGACCTCGGAGACGACTTGCCGGTAGGTCTGCTGCTGCAGCTGTAGCCTGCGGCGGAACGTCCGCGGATGAATCGCGAGCTCCGCAGCCATTGCCTCGATGCTCGGAAAGCGGCCGGGATGTTCGAGGAGCCGTCGCCTGATGTCGGCGGCGAGGCCATCGTCACGCCCGATCCGATCAAGATGCTGATGGCAGATTCGGCCCGCCATGGCCCTGGTTGTCTCGTCGGGGCGAGCCGCCGGATGGTCGATCCAGGCCGTGTCGAACTCCAGCGCGTTCTTGCATTGGCCGAACTCGACTGGACACTGAAAGATGCGATCGTAGGCTTTGGCGTGAGGCGGCGTCGTGTAGGCGGCGCTGAGCTTCGAGAAGCGGAACGAGCCGCCATAGATGTCGCGGCTCAGGGTCTGATAGGCGGCAAAGGCGAACTCAAGCGCGAATCGATAGACGTCATGAGCCGGATCGCGAGAGAGCAGAGGGTCGAACAGGCAGCTCACCGTATCGTCCTTGCGGGTAAAGTCGATGTCGGCAACTGTACCCAGGACGCGGCCGTACTTGGCCGCGAAGTCAATGACCTTTGCGCGGGTCGGGCTGCTCAGCATGGCATAACCATACATACCGTAAGCCAGGACATGCATTCGTGCACCGGCACGAAACGCGATCGCCGGATCCCGCGACAACCGCATCGCATTGCGAAACACGGTCTCGACCTGCTGATAGGAGACGCGCACTGACGAATCCCTGAGGTCGGCACTCCTCAAATTGGCGCCGCCGAGCGTGCGCGACGCGGAGATCCCGTCCTCAGACAGGACATCCACCACCGCTGCGATCCGTTGCGGCGAATAGAGACACTGCAGGAGATTTGGTGACGGGTGATACACGAGCTTCCTCGTCCGCCTTCAGCGTCTGTTCGTCAGCACCGCAATCCGGCTCCTCGCTACCTGCTGGAAGGCTAGTAAGCCGGACCGGGCAGCGGAAGGTTCGATTGGTCGTGTTTGAAGGTGAATTCCGGACAGGGCCGGCCAAAAGAAAGACCGCCGAGGGAGGGCGGTCCAAGTAGGGAGAACGCGATCGCGAGCGCAATCACGGCGCCGAGCATAAGCGCGCCTTGGCCGCACAAAAGGTTCGATTGAGCCAATTTGGCGGTGAACTACGGACAGAGCTCCCCTGGATGTGCCGGGGTTACAGCCCCTCGTCACTTCGGAACTCGGATGGATTCCTGCCGGTCCAGCGCAAGAAGGCGTGGCGGAAATTGGCCGCGTCGCTGTAGCCCAGCCGGCTCGCGATCTCCTCATTGGTCATGCGCGTCTTGCGCAGATACTCGATCGCAAGCCGCATGCGCACCTCTGCAAGCAGATCGCGATATGAAGTCCCCTCCGCTTCGAGCCGGCGCCGCAGCGCCCGGGGATAGATGTCGAGCTGCTCGGCGATCGCTTCGATACTTGGATAGCGACCCGGCTGCTCGATCAAGAGCCGGCGGATATCTGCGGCTACACCGCCGGCGCGATTGACCTCGCCGAGGATCTCCTCGCACATCTCCCGCGCCATGGCATGGGTTCGCGGATCCGCCAGCGCCCGCGGACCGTCATTGCGCGCGTATTCGTATCCGCAATGAAGTTGATTGAAGAGCACCGGACATTGGAAAAGGCTCTGATACGCTGCGGTGGACGGCGGCGGCGCATAGTCGAGCAGCACGCGCGAAAACCCGAAGCTCTGACCGGAACGGTCGCGAATGGTGGTCAGGTGCGCGGCCAGCGCGAACTCCACCGCGAAGCGGTGCACGCTCTCGGTCGGATTCGGCCAGTGCATGGGCTGGAAGATTGCCACCACTCTTTCACCATTATAGGAGAGGCCAAAATCGCAGAACGGCCCCACCACGCGGATGTACCGCGCCGCAAAGTCGCGCGCCTCCGCGTGGGTTGCGCTGCTCAGCAGCGCGTATCCATACATGCCATAGGCGGTGACATGCATTCGCGCGCCCGAGTGCAGCGCAATAGCGGGGTCCTTCGCCAACCGCAGCGCATTGCGGATCACCGTGTCGAGCTGCCGGTACGATATTCGCGTGGTATGGGATTCGAGCTGGGTGATGCCAAGCCTGGTCCCCTCGAGAACCGTCGATGGATCAATGCCCTGCTCGCGAAGCTCGGCCGCAATCGCCGCGATCGAATGCGGCGGGAAGATGCGCTGCGAGAAGCCGGCTAACATTCGATTTGACGATTCGCTGGCCTGCGGATCTTGCCTGGTCATGACGACCGCTTGCCCCCTGGCATTCCGCACGCTCCTCCCTTGCTATTGATCGACCGCTCCGAGCGTAAGCCCGATCGCGTGCGCGACGCAATGATCGCATGGCGCGGGCCTTACGCGCCGCATTCCGCGTCCGGAAGTCACCCGGTCGGCGGTCCAATCGCACCTTTCTCCGTTTCGCAAGATCGCTAGGCTCGCGATGCCTTGCCCGACAACCGGCATGCAGCCGGAGGCGTGCATTGACCAAGCGTTATCAAGGGAGGAGCGGATGCGACGGGAAGACGTTCTCAAGCAGCTGACCACGCCGATCGGCGCGCCGGCATTTCCCCGCGGACCGTTTCGTTTCACCAACCGCGAATACCTGAACATCCTGTACCGCACCGATATCGAAGCGTTGCGCGCGGTGGTTCCCGAGCCGCTTGAGATCGACGACCCGCTGGTCCGCTGGGAAATCATGCGGATGCCCGACACCTCTGGCCTCGGCGACTACACCGAATGCGGCCAGGCGGTCCAGGTGCGCTTCGGCGACGAGAAGGGTGAATACCTTCACGCCATGTATCTCGACAATTTGCCGGCACTGGCATCCGGCCGCGAAATCAGCGGCTACCCCAAGGTGATCGGCAAGCCGAAGCTCTACGTCGATTCCGACACGCTGGTGGGCACGATGGATTACGGCACGCTGCGGGTTGCGACCGCGACGATGGGCTACAAGCACCGTGCCTTGGACCTCGAGAAGGCAAAGGCCGAGATCTGCGTGCCGACCTTCATGCTGAAGATCCTGTGGACCTATGACAGCCCGAAGCCGGCGGGCGAGCCACGCATCTGCGAGCTGCTGCGCTCCGAGATCACCGACATCACCGTCAAGGGCGCATGGACCGGCCCGGCGCGGCTCGAGCTGTTCGCCCACGCATTGGCACCGATGGCCGACTTTCCGGTGCGCGAGATCGTCGCGTGCAGCCACATCATGACCGACCTGACGCTGTCCCGCGCCAAGCGCTGCCACAATTATCTCGATCAACCGCGCTGAGCGGACGCTCCGGAGGAAACCATGCCATCATCCGCAGATCGTGCCGTCGTGCTGAACCGATATCGCAATGTGTGCGTGATCGGAGCCGGCGTCATCGGATCCTCTTGGGCAGCGCTGTTTCTCGCGCACGGGCTCAACGTCGTGATCAACGACCCGCAGCCTGACATCGAGGCCGTCGTCAAGACCGCGCTGATCAGGATCGCACCGACACTGCTCAAGCTTGGTCTGCCGCATGAGGGATTGGAGCGCAACCTGCGCTTCGAGCCGGATCTGACGCGCGCCGTCGCCGGTGCCGACCTCGTGCAGGAGAACGGTCCGGAGAAGCCCGAATGGAAACAGCAGCTCTGGGCGCGGATCGAGGCTGCGGTGCCGAAACATGCGCTGTTGCTGTCATCCAGCTCGGCGCGGCCCGCCACAGAGCAGGCGCACGAGATGAAGGATGCGAGCCGGCTGCTGGTCGGCCATCCCTTCAATCCGCCGCATCTCATTCCATTGGTCGAGGTCGTTCCCGGCGACCGGACCGATCCGGCAGCGACCGCCGACGCGGTGGCGTTCTATGAGGCGCTCGGCAAGGTGCCGCGCGTGCTCAAGAAGGAGATCCAGGGTTTTGTCGCCAACCGGTTGCAGCGCGCGATCATGCGCGAGGCCTGCTATCTCGTGCAGGAGGGCGTCGTCACGGTCGACGAGTTGGACGATATCGTCACCAGCTCGATCGGCCTGCGCTGGGCGGTGAACGGGCCATTCAGCTCGTTCCACATGGGCGGCGGACCGAACGGGCTCGAATCGTTCTTCCAGCACCTCGGCAAGAACATGGCCGCGTCGTTCAAGGTGATTCCGCAAGTCGACCTCGACGAGGCTTTGCAGCGCCGGATCATCGATCAGGCCGCCGCATCGTTCGGCCGGACGCCGATCCCGCAGATGGAGCGCGCGCGCGACGACACCCAGGTGGCGCTGCTGCACGTGCTGGCGGCACGCAACGGAAGGGATCGCACATAACCGGCTCGCCTCGGGCTGCATGCAATCGCAGGCCCAAGGGGTGCTATTTCGGGACAAGGTCATCCAGCCGGCGAGACCCGACGAGCCTGGCATGATTCCAAAGCAATCAAGCGGAGACGGACTCATATGAGCATCTTCGAGGGTTTGAAGGTCATCGACTGCGGCAGCTTCATCGCCGCCCCGACCGCGGCAACACTGTTGGGAGACTTCGGCGCCGACGTGATCAAGATCGAACCGCCCGGCGCAGGCGATGCGTTCCGTCAGGTGCCTAAACTGCCGGGCATGCCGAGATCCGACCAGCCCTATGGCTGGCTGCTCGACAACCGCAACAAGCGCGGCCTCGCGCTCGATCTGTCAAAACCCGAAGGCCAGGCGGTGCTGCACCGCCTTGCCTCGACCGCGGACGTGTTCATCACCAATTATCCACTCGCCGTCCGCAGGAAGCTTTCGATCGGCTACGAGCGGCTCGCCGCGATGAACGATCGGCTGATCTACGCATCCTTCACCGGATATGGCGAAACCGGCGACGAGGCGGGAAAGCCGGGCTTCGATGTCACTGCCTACTGGGCGCGTTCAGGCCTGATGGACATGGTGCGGAGCGACGCCAGCACGCCGCCTGCGCGGGCGCTCGCCGGCATGGGCGATCATCCG
The DNA here is from genome assembly GCF_040446015.1 of Bradyrhizobium sp. INPA03-11B. NCBI lineage: Bacteria > Pseudomonadati > Pseudomonadota > Alphaproteobacteria > Hyphomicrobiales > Nitrobacteraceae > Bradyrhizobium > Bradyrhizobium sp. INPA03-11B. The sequence continues at coordinate 22,607 of NZ_JASGSR010000036.1, read as the reverse complement.
TCCGGCGTTTCGCTGTTCGCGGCGGTCGCGGTAGCGCTGTATCAGCGCGAGCGTACCGGCCGCGGCACCCAGGTCGGCTCCTCGCTGCTGGCGAACGGCGTCTGGTCGAACGGCATCATGGCGCAGGCCGCGCTGTGCGGCGCGACCTTCACGCCACGACCGCCGCGCGAGAACCTGTTCAATGCGCTCGGCTGCTACTACCGCTGTCGCGACGGCCGCTGGCTGCTGCTCGCGATCGTCAACGAGCAGCGCGACTTTCCGACCGTGGCGAAATGCCTCGGCCTCGACCACCTGCTCACTGATCCACGCTTTGCCAAGCAGACCGATCGGTTCGCCCGCTCGTCGGAACTGATCGCGCTGTTCGACGCGGCCTTCGCAACGCGCGACCGCGACGAGTGGCGCGCGCGGCTCGATGAGGCAGGGATCGTCTTCGAATGCGTTGCCGAGATGGGCGACCTGTCTGCCGACCGCCAAATGCTGGCAGCCGGCGTGCTGGTGCCGTTCGAGAACGACGGAATGTTGACCATCGACAGCCCGTTCTTTGTCGACGGCGCGACCAAGGTGAAGCCGCGCAAGGCGCCCGCGGTCGGCGAACACAGCACAGAGATATTGCGTGAGGCCGGCTACGACGACGCGGCCATCACAGGGATGCGCGAAAGCAAGATCCTGGCATGACACGCTGAGCGTCAGGCGATGCCTGGCAGGTTCATGGCGCGCGCGAGAAAGGCCGCGCCCTCGGTTGAGGAGCGCGGCCAGTCTCGAGGCCCGAACCGGGGGGCACCACAGCGGCGGTGCGGCGCAGCTGAGGTTCGGAAGGCGCCTCCGAGAGGGATCAGCTAGAGCCTGAGGTGCGCCAAGGCCGGCCGATAGAACGTGCTACCGCGCGTCGCCCCACACATCTCAACCTCTTGACCAACCATTGCGTTTCCGGTCGATGGCCAGTCTATGCACGGTGTTCGTCCGCGAGGAGGTTCGACGAGGCCGGTTCGGAGGTGACTTATGGACAGCCCGCGATGACGAACGATCAAGCGTCGTGCTGCCCTGCCCCCGCGGCCTTCACATCGGCGAAGATACCCGGAAATCGGATGGGCTCTTGCCGGTCCAGCGGATGAAGGCATGCCGGAAGTTGGCGGCGTCGCTATAGCCCAGCCGGCTCGCGATTTCCTCGTTGGTCATCGCGGTCTTGCGCAGGTATTCGATCGCAAGGCGCGTCCGCACCTCGGCGAGGAGCTCGCGATACGATGTATCTTCGGCCTCGAGCTTTCGCCGCAGCGCCCGGGGATGCATCGAAAGCCTCTCGGCGATCGCCTCGATGTTCGGATACCTGCCAGGCTGCTCGATCAGCACGCGCCGGACGTCCACCGCGATCCCGCCCGCCTGGTTGACCTCGGACAACACCTGCTCGCACATCTCGCGCGCCATCCCGTGGGTGCGGGAGTCCGCCAGCGCCACCGGACCATCGGCCTGCGACAGCTCGTACCTGTATTCATTGCCCCGCTGCTGAAACAGAACCGGGCAGTCGAAGATCGCCTGATAGGCACCGGCATGCGCCGGTTCGCCATAGGCAACGGAAATCTGCGAAAAGCGGAACGATTCACCCGCCAGATCCTTCATGGTCGTCAAGTGCGACGACAGCGCGAACTCGGCCGCGAAGCGATGCACGTCCTGCGTCGGATTCGGCCAGTGCAGCGGCTCGAACGCGCAGACGACCGCTGCGCCGTCATACGAATATTTCGCATCGCAAAGCGGGCCGACGACCCGGAGATATCGATTTGCGAAGGTCCGCACATCGTCATAGGTCGCGCTGCTCAGCAATGCATACCCGTACATTCCATGCGCTGTCACGCGCATCCGCTGTCCGGCGCGAAGCGCAACCGTCGGGTCGTCCGACAGCCGCAGCGCATTGCGAACCACAACGTCGATCTGCCGGTACGAGATACGCGTCGTATGCGCTTCGAGCTTGTCCTCGGTCAGGCCCGTGCCTGCCAGCGCCACGGACGATCGGACGTCCAGCCTGCCAAGCTCGGCAATGATGGCCGCAATCAACTGCGCCGAATAGACATACTGGTCGAAATCCGGGGGCAATTGGCATGCAGGCATGGCGTCTTGCGGGCGCCCTCCAGCGCTCATGGTCGTCCTCCTCCTAGCGTAGAGTCTAGCTCCAAATCGAAATCATTCGCAATGCTGGCGGCAACCGACAGGCCTCCGCTATCCCCAACCTCGGGGGAGCACGGCCACAGGGCCGTGCCCGCGGCTCGAGCTCGTTCTCGGATGTTCCGCCGCAGTCGTGCTTCGCGTCAGCATTCCACGACGTTCACCGCGAGACCGCCCAAGGACGTTTCCTTGTATTTCGACTTCATGTCTTCGCCGGTCTGCAGCATCGTCTTGATGACGGCATCGAGTGAGACATAGTGCTTGCCGTCGCCGCGCAACGCCATTCGCGCGGCGTTGATCGCCTTGATGGCCCCCATCGCGTTGCGCTCGATGCAGGGGATCTGCACCAGTCCGCCAACGGGATCGCAAGTGAGACCGAGATTGTGCTCCATGCCGATCTCGGCCCCGTTCTCGACCTGCGCCGGCGTACCGCCGAGCACGGCCGTCAGGCCGCCCGCGGCCATCGAACAAGCGACGCCGACCTCGCCCTGGCAGCCAACTTCTGCGCCGGAGATCGAGGCGTTCGCCTTATAGAGCATGCCGATCGCGGCCGCGGTGAGCAGAAAGGTGATGACGCCGTCGTCGGTCACGCCGGGACTGAACTTGACGTAATAGTGCAGCACAGCCGGAATCACGCCGGCGGCGCCATTGGTCGGCGCGGTTACGATGCGTCCGCGCGCGGCATTCTCCTCGTTGACCGCCATCGCGAAGGCGTTGACCCAATCCATCGCAGCGAGCGGATCGACGCCCTCGGTATCGCTGTTTCGGACCGATAGTTCGCGATAGAGCGCCGGCGCGCGACGGCGAATGTTCAGCGGGCCAGGCAGCGGTTCGGCCGCGCCCGCATTGCCGATCCCGAAGCCTCGGTCGACGCATTGCTTCATCGCATCCCAGATATTCAGGAGACCGGCCCGGACCTCGGCCTCGGTCCGATAGACGCATTCGTTGGCGAGCATCATTTCGGCGATCGAGCGGCCGCTTTCCTGCGCGCGCGCCACCAGCTCCGCACCGGTGCCGAACGGATATGGCCAGATCGAAGGCGCGCCGTCGGCACCTTGAGGCGCATCGTCGAAGCCGCGCTCGATCACGAACCCGCCGCCTATCGAGAAGTAATAGCGTTCCGCCAGCAGCGTGTCGCCGGCGGCGAACGCCACGAGGCGGATCCCGTTGGGATGTTCCGGCAATGCACTGTCGGGCTTGAACACGATGTCGCGTCCGCGCCGGAACGCGACCGGATGAACATCGAGCAGCCGCAACTCGCCCGAGCACCGAATGTCGGCAAGCCGCGGTGCGACCTGGGCTGGATCGACCGTATCGGGCTTTTCGCCGAGCAGGCCGAGGATCACGCCGAGGTCGGTCGCATGCCCTCGCCCGGTGGCGCCCAGCGATCCGTAGAGATCGGCGCGGACCTGCACCGTTCTCTCCAGAAGGCCATCGCGCTCGAGCGCACGGACGAATTGTCCGGCCGCGCGCATTGGCCCCACCGTATGCGAACTCGAGGGGCCGATGCCGATCTTGAAGATGTCGAAGACCGAAAGCATCAGGCAGCGGGCAGTTGTTGCTTCACCAGTTCGACCCAATAGGCGGCGCCGAGCGGCAGGATGGCGTCATTGAAATCGTAGTATGGATTGTGCAGCGGCGGATCGTTGGCGGTTTCGCCGGCGCCGATGCAGATATAGGCGCCTGGGCGCTCCTGCAGCATGAAGGCAAAATCCTCAGATCCCATCGCCGGCTTGATGTCGGTTTGCACCTGTTCGGCGCCGACGAGGCCTGCGGCCGCCGCAGCCGCGGCATCGGTTTCGGCGGGCGTGTTGATCACGCCCGGATAGCCTCGCATGTAGCTGAGATCAATCTTTGCGCCATGGGTTTGCGCAACGCCGGCGCAGACCTGCTTCATGGCTGCCTCGACCTGATCCTGCACCTCGACGTCCAGCGTCCGCACCGTGCCGCGCAATGTAACGGTTTCGGGCACCACGTTCCAGGTGTCGCCGCCATGGATCTGGGTGACGCTCACGACCGCGGCGTCCATCGCACCGATCCGGCGGCTCACGATACCTTGCAGCGCGGAGACGAGATCGGCCGACACCAGGATTGAATCGATGCCTTTCTCAGGCGTCGCGGCGTGACAACCGCTCCCGGTGACCACGATCTCGAACGTATCGAGGAAGGCCGTCGCAATGCCGGTCCTGATCGCGAATTTTCCACGCGGGATGTTCGGAATGTTGTGCATGCCGTAAACCGCGTCGGCCGGAAAGAGCTTGAACAGCCCTTCCTCGACCATCTTCCTGCCGCCACCTTCATTCTCCTCGGCGGGCTGGAAAACGAAATGGACGGTGCCGCGGAACGGCCTGTGCCGGGCGAGATGAACGGCGGCGCCGAGCAGCATCGTGGTGTGGCCGTCGTGGCCGCAGCCATGCATCTTGCCGGCACGGGTCGACTTGTACGCGCGGTCCCCCAGCTCCTGGAGATCAAGCGCGTCCATGTCGGCTCGCAGCGCGATCGTCGGACCCTCACCGTTCTTCAACGTTCCTACCACGCCCGTTCCGCCGAGGCCGCGATGGACCGGGATCTGCATCTCCATCAATGCATCGGCCACGAGCTGGGCCGTGCGGTGCTCTTCGAACGCGGTTTCCGGGTTGGCATGGATGTCATGACGCCAATCCCGCATCCGGGCGCAGATATCGTCGGCGATTCCAAATTCCTTTGACATGCGTAGGTCTACCTGTCCGTTGCTTAGCGATGGAAGAATTCGGCGATCAATGTCGCGCCGAGGAACGTGCCTGCGGCGGCCGTCAGCGAGACCACCACGATACGCCAGCTCAGCTTCCTGAAGATCGGAAGGTCCTTGGCCACCGAGAAGCCGGCGAGCGTCAGCACGGGGGTCGTGAAAGCCAGGAAGTTCAGCTTGTCGACCGAGCCGATCATCGCGTTGGAGAATGGCAGCAGGCCGGGGATGCCGAGCACCGTGGTGACCACGACCAGGATGAGAATGTGCGGCACCTTGGTCAACAGCCGGGCAAGAACGTCGACCAGCAGCACGACGGCGAGCATGACCAGGAGACCTGCCCCCGATTGCAACAGCGGTACCTTGTAGGTGAGGGAATTGCCGATCAGGACGCCGCCCGCGACGGTGATCCAGGCGAGCAGCGAGTCCGAGAAGCCGAACGTGCCGTGCTTTGCCTCGCCGACGCCTGCGATCGACGGCCCGAGGTCTCCCAACTTGGCGTTCGAGAACCGGCCGAGCACGGGCTCCAGCCGGTCATACAGCCAGGAGCACACCGGCAGCGAGAAGAACAAGGCGAAATAGAACCCGAGAACGGCGGTCATCAGGTTCGCCGCCGAAGCGATCGCGATGAGCTGCTTCGCCATCTCTGGAGGGTTGTGGCCGTTGATGGTGCCGATCGCGGCGGCCATCATGCTGCCCGAGCCAACCCCGGCGCCCATCGCAAGCGAGCGCGGGTCGAAGATGTGCAGGCTGGCGACAAAACCGGCCAGCAACGCGATGAACAGCGCGCCGAGCACGGTGCCGGTGATGTATTCGGCCAGCACGCCGCGCCCCTCTGCCGAGTTCATGCCGTACTTCTCGCCGATGATCACCAGATTGCCTTCACGGCCGATCGAGAAGGTCGCGCCGACCGCCTCGCGCTTGACGCCGAGCAAGAGCGCAATCGGCAGGCCGAGGACCAGCGTGCCGAAGGTATGTCCGAGCTCCTGGAAGAGCAGCGCCCAGCCGGCCTTCTGCACCTCCGGAAGCGCACCGCCGACCGTGAATGCCATCTTGATCACGAAGAGCAGCAGGCCTGCGTTGAGCAGTTGTCCCGCGTAGGTCTGCAGGCCGGGTCCGATCCGCGCCGCGGCAGGCAGATAACGCGCTGAAAGGCCCCATGCGGCGGCGATCAACAGCGCCCACACCATCGGTTGAAGCAACACCGTGCCCGGCCCGACCTGAAACTGGACGATCCCGATCGTCTCGGCGACGGCAACGATGATCAGAACGGCAACGAACAATGTGAGCTTGCCGGAGCTTGCGGAATCGACTGCCTGAGCAGACTGGTCTGCGGACGGAGAAGAGGTCGACGTCATAGTGCTGGACACCTCAAGGAAATGATTGCGCGACGATGCGGTGAACGGTGAACCAACTTGCCCGCCCAGCATCGGGGAGAACGCATGTTGCATCAATGATCGATGTGTCCGATTTCCGTTGCATTTTTTGCAACACTTGGGGAACGCCGTTCCGGCCCGCGCAAGCCGCCGCGTGGATGATCATTCGGATGCAGCGCGCAGGACGCAATTTTTCCGATAGTGGCCCGTGCTACTCGATCGCGCTGGACGAGCCATTCGGCTCGAGCTTCTGCACCTCCGACACGTTGACACCGAGCACCACGATGTCGTGCGTCTTGCCCTGGAGGTCCTTCACCTGATCGCGCAATAGCGCCTCGACGCGGAAACCGAGCGCCTCGAAGATCGCGATCGCCCGGGTCTGGTCCGACGTCATCTGCACGGTCAGGCGTTCGAGGCCCATCGACAGTGCGAGATCGAAAGCCTCATTGGAGAGCGCCCGCCCGATGCCGGTCCCGCGCACATGCGAGGCAATCACGGTCCTGATCTCACCGACATGGGCCGACCACGACATTGGGTCTCGCACGATCGCAGCGCACCCCACCACTGCGTCATCCCTCACCGCGAGCAGGCTGACGATCGAGCCGCGCTCGATCTCCTTGATCCATGCCGAGAGCACCTTCTGCTCGCTGATATTCCTCGGCAGGAACAGCATGTCGTGCACGGCAAGCGCCTTGGCGAATTTGAGGGTGGCGGCCTCGTCGGCAGCTCCCATCAACCGGAACTCGACATCTCCACTCTCGAAGTTGACGCGACGTGGATAGGATCGCATCTTGGTATTCCTCATGCAGACGGCTCGCTCAATCAAAGGTTCGCACTTCGCCGCAACCGCCCTTGCGGGGGCACCGCGTTTCTCTCGCCCTGTCCTGCACGCGAGAGCCGGATCACGCAAGCCGGGCGTGCCAATGTCCCAATATAACCCCTGAAGCGGCCAGTTTGCACCTTTCCCAGCTGGCATGAGCACAAGAGCCTTTCGACAATGACCAATACAAGCGCGCCCACGGGCAACGACGAACGACCGCTGCATGAAATACTCCGGCTGCATGCCCGTGAACGGCCGGAGAAACCGGCCTGCATCTGGTACGGCCGTGCCGTCACGTTCCTCGAACTCGACCGCGCCAGCGATGCATTTGCGGCGCGCCTGCAACAGCTCGGCGTCGCCAAGGGCGAGCCGGTCGCGCTGTTCATGAACAACTGTCCGCAGTACATGATGGCGCAGTTCGGCATCCAGAAGATCGGCGCCATCGCCTCGCCTTGCGGCGCGCTGAACAAGGAGCACGAGCTCGCCTATCAGCTCGACGATCTCGGCGCGCGCGTGATCGTCGCGGCCGAGCCGCTGCTGCCGATCGTGCGGCAGGTCCGCGACAAGACCAAGCTCGAGCATGTGTTCGTCGTCCGCTACACCGATCTGCTGCCCGAGCGGCCCCAGATCGGCGTTCCGGACGAACTGCTGGGATCGGCGCCCGAGCAGGCCGGCGCGACCGGCGATACTGAAGACTTCCTTGCCGTCACAACAAGCGGTGCAAGGCCGGGCGCGGTCGCGATCGACATGAACGACACGGCGCTGATGGTCTACACCTCGGGCAGCACCGGCCGGCCCAAGGGAGCGATGCTGTCCTATCGCAACGTCATCTACAAGACGGCGGCGACCGTGAACTGCAACGGGATCGGCGCCGATGACGTCCTGCTCTCGATTGCGCCGCTCTATCACATCGCGGGCATGGTGATGGGCGTGAACGCGCCGGTCTACGCGGGCGCGACGTCTGTGCTGTTGTACCGGTTCGATCCGCTCGTGACGGCGCAGGCGATCGACCGTTACCAGGTGAGCTGGTGGTATAGCGTGGCGCCGATGAATGTCGCGATCACGCAAATCCCGAACATTTCCGACTTCAAGCTGAGCAGCCTTCGCGTCAATCCCGTGACCAGTTTCGGCATCGACTGGACCGAAGCGCTTGCCAGGCAATGGCAGGCCGTCGCGTCGAACTGCGAAAGCTTCGAGGCCGCGTACGGCCTGACCGAGACACATACGGTCGACACTTTCATGCCGCGCACGGCGGTGCGCTGGGGCACGCATGGCAAGCCTGTACCCGGCAACGCGATCCGGATCGTCGATCCGGACTCGGGCACGGACACGCCGGCCGGTGTCCCGGGCGAAATCGTGATCCGCGGCCCGGGCGTGTTCAAGGGCTACCGCAATCGTCCCGATGCGACGGCGGAAGCGCTGCGCAACGGTTGGCTCCACACCGGCGACATGGGCCGCCTCGATGCCGATGGCTATCTGACCTTCATGGGGCGCTTCAAGGAGATGATCAAGGTCTCCGGCTACAGCGTCTTCCCCGAAGAGGTCGAATCGATCCTGAACAAGCACCCGTCGGTGGCAGCGTCGGCAGTGATCGCCATGCCCGACGCAACGAAGGGTGAGGTGGTGAAGGCCTTCATCGTCCTGGCCCCGCGTACCGAACTGGACTCGGCGCAGCTTGTGGCATGGGCGCGCCAGAACATGGCGCCTTACAAGGTGCCGCGGGACGTCAGCTTCGTCACGGAATTGCCGCGCTCACCGGCCGGCAAGCTGTTGCGGCGGCTGCTCAAGGACTGACTCTGCCCCGAACAGACGGTGCCGCCTGGAAATCCCGATCGGCCCGTGTCCAAAAATCACCGTCAAATCGGTCCGACAGCACCTTTTCGGGAATTGATGCCCATGTTGGACATCCCATTTCGCCCCCGGCGATTCCACCGATAAGAAGCAAACTGCAGACTGCCACATGTTAAGTCACGACGACGAACGCTCTCGCACCAAGTACCAGCGACGCATGAAACGGATGATCGAAGCACTACGAGGAGAACTGACGCTGCAAGGGATTATCGGTCAGGGGACCACCACGGACTTGCGGGTGGATATCGTCAGCCTTGCCGAAACGGCACTCATGGTGTGCGACTTCGACAGGATCGCGGACTGATACATCTATCTGAACAAAGCCGGATCTTCGTTTGCGCGCACCCGCCTAAGGGGTCTTCAAAGAACTGACCGAGCTTTGCACGACATGCTGGTGGTTGCATTGGCAGAGGGCCGCGACCTTCGACTAAAATCCGGTAAAATCAACTACTTACCTTCAAAGCTCAATGCCGGCCGGACACCACGCGAAGCTTGAGCGACGCGAGAAGCGAAGACGGGCGGCCTGGGCCTCATCCGGCAACGTTCGATTTTCCTGGCTCGGCACAATCTTCATTTCGGCATTCACGGCCATTCGCCCACTTTTGCTGCTATACGGCGGTAGCCGTGTTGGTAGATTGCAATGCGGTTGGTATTGCAATTTTTGGAAGCGCGTGAAGACGTCGGATGCCCGAAACAGGTGACCCCCAAAAATCCAATTCGACCGCCTCTCAGCCCGTGTTCGCGCAGGCTCTCGCGCTGCATCAGCGGGGGCAGTTGGCGGCGGCAGAGAAGATCTATGAAGACATTCTCCGACGGCAGCCAAGCAACTTCGATGCGCTGCATCTGTTGGGCCTGATTTCCGCGCAGACCGGCCGCAGCGAGCGCGGCATTGATCTGATCCGGCGCGCGATCAGGCTCAACGGCAACGTCGCGGATGCGCACAACAACCTTGGCAATGCGCTGCGCGACTTGCGTCGCTTCGACGAAGCGCTCGCGAGCTTCGACCGGGCGACCGCGCTCAAGCAAGACCTCTCGCCGGCGCTCTACAATCGCGGACTTACGCTCGCAGACCTTGGCCGCCACGAGGAGGCGCTCGCAAGCTACGATCGCGTGATCGCGCTGGTGCCCAACCATGCAGATGCCTATCGAAACAGGGGCGCCGCGCTGAGAAAGCTCGGGCGGTTCGAGGCGGCCCTGGCGAGCCTGGACAGGGCGATTGCGCTCAAGCCCAACGATACCGGTGCACACAACGATCGCGGCAACGTGCTCAATGACCTCGAAAGGTTCGATGATGCGCTCGCCAGCTACGACCGGGCGCCGGGAATTGCCGGCGCGCACTACAACCGCGGCAACGTGCTGATCAAACTGGACCGTCTCGAAGAGGCAGTTGCAAGTTACGACAAGGCGATCGCACTGCGGCCCGACTATGGCGAAGCTTACAACAACCGCGGCACGGCGCTGCTCAAGCTCAGGGATCATGAGGCGGCGCTCGCCAGCATCGACAAGGCGATCCAGCACAAGGGCGACGATGCGGCTGCCTACGCCAACCGCGGCAAGGTTCTATCCATGCTGGCGCGCTACCAGGAGGCACTCGCTGCCTATGACAAGGCCATCGCGCTCCAGCCGGACCAGGCCGACATCGAAGGCTATCGCCTGCACGCCAAATCGCAGATTTGCGACTGGAGTAGCTTCGACGCCGAGTGCGACCAACTGATCGATTCGATCAGGTATCGGGACGCGACGGCGGCGCCATTTCTGTTTTGTAGCGTGCCTTCATCGGCCGCCGACCAACTGCTCTGCGCCACGCGATGGACCGCGAAGAACCATCCGCCCTCTGAAAGCCAGCGCTGGCGGGGCGAGCGCTACCATCACGACCGAATTCGCGTCGGCTATTTCTCGTCGGATTTTTGCAACCACGCGACGTCGCATTTGATGGCAGGGCTGTTCGAGTGCCACGACCGGTCGACATTCGAGACGGTGGCAATCTCATGGTCGCCCAAAGACCCCACGGAGATGCGTCGACGGCTGGAGGCCTCGTTCGATCGATTTGTCGAGGTCGGGGACATGAACGACGATGCGGTCGCCGACCTGATCAGACGATCGGAAATCGACATCCTGGTCGATCTGAAAGGCTTCACCGGGGGATCCCGCACCAGGGTCCTTGGCCGCCGGCCCGCCCCAATCCAGGTCAGTTATCTGGGTTACCCGGGAACACTCGGTGCCCCGTTCATCGACTACATCATCGCCGATCGTACCGTGATCCCGGACCACCATCGCGAATTCTACAGCGAAAAGGTGGTCGCCCTGCCCGACAGCTATCAGGTCAACGACGACAAGCGCGCCATTGCCGAACGTATGTTCACGCGCGCCGAGGTGGGGCTGGCCCCGACCGGCTTCGTGTTTTGTTGCTTCAACAACAACTACAAGATCAACCCGCAGATGTTCGATCGGTGGATGAGGATTCTCGGCCGCGTCGAGGGCAGCATGTTGTGGCTGCTCGAAGCCAGCGCCGAGTCTGCCGCGAATCTGCGAAAGGAGGCGGTCGCGCGTGGCGTCGCTGCGGAGCGCCTTGTGTTCGCACAGCGTGCGCCGTTGCCCGACCATCTCGCACGCCATCGCCTCGCCGACCTGTTCCTCGACAACACTCCCTACAACGCCCACACGACCGCCAGCGATGCACTCTGGACCGGCCTGCCGGTGCTCACCGTTCTCGGCGACACGTTTGCCAGTCGGGTCGGGGCGAGCTTGCTCCATGCGACCGATCTGCCCGAGCTGATTGCGGAATCGCCGGAAGCTTACGAGCACATGGCGGTCGATCTTGCGACCCATCCTTCGAAGCTCGCGGCGCTCAGAACCAGGCTGGCGGCCAACCGGCTGACGGCACCGCTGTTCGATACCAAACGCTTCACCCGGCATATCGAGGCCGCTTACACCGCGATGTATGAGCGTCACCGGGCGGGCCTTGCGCCGGACCATATCGACGTCCCGGCGTGATCGTTGCGGCGGCGCCAACTTGCCCGACCGCCGCGGATTCGACGACCCCTTCGCGTTAAGCGGGATGCGACGGGTCTCGCAGCATCGTCTCGACACAGGACGCGATCTCCAGCAAACGCCGGTCGGCATTCCTGCGGCCGATCAGCATTAGACCGACGGGAAGACCGTCGATCGGTATCGGCAACGAGATCGACGGACAATCGAGCAGATTGGCGACCCGTGGATTGCGAAGCACGAGACCGTTGGCCCGATGAAACGCACCATCCTCCTCGACCGACGACAGCAGCGGCGCGCGGATTGGCGTCGTCGGCAGGATGAAAACCTCGTCGTTGCCAAACGACTGTTCGAAGGATCGGATGGCCGCTTCCCGCAACCGCACCATGCGCACATAGTCGATACCGAGGATGCCGGCGCCCGCCTCGATACGAACGCGGGTTTTCGGATCGACGCCATCCAGGCTCGATAGGCCGAGACCGCGCAGCGTCGCGCCGACCTCGATTGACGGAAAGGTGCCGATCCCATCGATCTCTGCGACGAGATCGAGAGCCATCTCGATCGATCCATCCGCGATCTGCAAGCCACTTGATCGAAGCCGCTCGACGGCGCTCTCGAACGCGCCAAGCACCTCCGGCTCGCAACCGTGAAACAGACGACCGCGAGCGATAGTGAGCCGAAACGTATAAGGAGAGGCAAGCTGCGGCCGCGACGCCACGTCGCCACCCGAAAGCACCTGATCGGCCACGAAGCAGTCCGCGACGCTCGAGGCAATCGGACCGATGGTATCGAGGCTCGACGATAGCGAGAACGCGCCGGCGGTCGGCACGAAGCCGCTCGTCGGCTTGAAGCCGGTTGCACCCGACAGCGCCGCTGGAATTCGGATCGATCCTCCGGTGTCGCTCCCGATGGCGATTTCCGCCATGCCGTCGACGACCGAGACGACAGCCCCAGACGAGGATCCTCCCGGAGCGCGCCGGCGGTCTCGGGGGTTGCCCGGCACCCCATCGTTCGGGTTGGTGCCGAGCGCCGAAAAGGCAAATTCGGTCATCTGCGTCTTGCCGATGATCACGGCTCCCGCCGCGCGCAAACGCTTCACAGCCAGCGCGTCTTCAGCGGCGGGAGGCAAAGCGCGCAGGACGGCGGAACCCGAGCTCGTCACGGTGCCGGCAACGTCGAAGAGAGCCTTGACCGAGACAATGCGACCGTCGAGCGGACCGCGCGTCGTCCGGGCAGCGGCTCGCCGATCGGCGGCTTCGGCCTCACACCGGGCGCTCTCCTCGAACAGGGCGGTGAAGGTATTCGCTGCGTCAGATGATCGCGCGCGCGTCAGCGCGGCTTCCAATCGTGCCGCGGCGCTGGCTTGAGACTGGCCGTTAGCTGACGTCATTGGTCGACGCTCCTCACCGGACGTTGGAGGTCAAGAGACGACCGGAAGCACGTCGATATCGTAGCCGTGGATCAGGGAGCGCTTGAGAACCGGGTCGCTCAGCTCCATTTCGAAGCGTGTTCCTGGGCGAATTCCGCCGATCGCCCCCGGCGTGCCACAGAACATCAAGGTCCCGGCGGGAAGGATGTCGGCGCTCGCGTAGCGACGAATCAGATCGCGCGGCGTTCTCAGCGAGGAAACCGGGCTCTCCTGATAGAGCACCCGCTTGCCGTCGATCGTCGCCCACGCGCGAAGCACCAATTCATCCCAGTGCGGCTCGACATCAGCATAGGACCAGAGCTGCCGGCCGACCGGCTTGCCGCAGAGCTGCTTCGAAAGTGCGATACCGGCGGCTTCCGCCTTGCGATCGGTATGATCGGATCCGATTCCGATCCAGAGTCCGTCGGCCATGGCGACCACGACGGGCTCGACCTCACCGGAACTGTCCGGACCGAGCACGCTCAAGCGATCCGCCTGCGTCAGCGTCTGGGCTGCGACACGGTAGTAGAGCGGCGTCGTCGACGGGCGCGGGATCCCGAGCGCGGCGAGCTCCTCGATATGGTGCTCGATCGCCGCCGCGTTCCTGCCCGCCCAGCCCGCGATCACGAGCGATTCGATTTCGACGCCGACGTGATCGGTCCGATCCTTCGCGATGCGGTCAAACTTCATGAACATGGGCTTTGTCATCCTTGGTAGACGGAACGAGAATCTCGCCGCGCTCGATCTGCAACGTGCGATCGGCGACGCGGTCGAGCAGGGCCGGCGAGGATTCCGTGATCAGCAGGGCGAGCTCCGGCCGGTGCTTGCGCAGCTCACCGAGCGTCCGTGCATAATCGAGCGCCAGGGCCGGCGCCAGCCCCTGGAAGGGTTCGTCGAGCAGCAGGACCTTGCGCGCCACCATCAGCGCACGCCCCAGCGCAACCATCTTGCCCTGCCCGCCGGAAACGCCGCCCGCAGGTCGCGACCGCATCACATGCAGTTCGGGCAGCAGCGTATAGATCTCGTCCAGCCTGCGAACGATTTCCGCCTTGGCAAGGTTCAGCGCCAGTGCCGGAAGGCGGATGTTCTCCTCGACGCTCAGCTCCGGTACCAGCCGGCGGTCTTCCGGCGCATATCCGACGCCGGCCCGGGCGCGCGTGTAGGCCGGCCGGCTGCCGAGATCGTCGGCATCGAGGTGGATCGAGCCTTCGTCGTGCGCGATCAGCCCCATGATCGCGCGAAGCGTCGTCGTCTTGCCGGCGCCATTACGGCCGATCAACACCGTCGTCTTGCGAGCGATGATTTCGCAGCTGACCTTGCGCAGCACACGAACGCCCTCGATTGAGACGCTGACCTTGTCGAGCTTGAGCATTAGGCTACTCCCACGACGCGTTCGCGGACCTGCGCGTTGCCAAACACCTCGTCGGGCCGCCCTTCGGCCATGATATTCCCGGCATTCCACACCAGGACGCGGCTTGCGTACCGTGCAACCACGTCCATGTCGTGCTCGACGAAAAGAGCGGTGATGCTGCGCTGGCGCAGCGCACTCATCAGGGCCTCCATCAGCGGGAAGCGCTCCAGCGCACTCACGCCGCTGGTCGGCTCATCCAGCAGCAGGAGCCGCGGCTTGAGCGCCAGCGCAACCGCGATGTCGAGCAGCTTACGATGACCTTCAGGCAGGGTGCTGCTGATCCGGTCGGCATCGCCGCCGAGCCCGACCAGTTCGAGTAGGGCCATAGCCTCTTCGCGCCGCTGCGCCGTTTCAAGCGGCCGGACCGCGCTCCACAGTCCGTCTTTCGCGGCAAGCGCCAGCATCATGTTGTCGATCACGCGCTGCGCGGAGAACAGCTGCGGGATCTGAAAGGCGCGCGCGACGCCGCGTCGCGCAATGGCGCGCGGCGACAGCCGGGTGATATCGTTGCCGTCGAGCAGAACGCTGCCTGAAACCGGGCGGATATAACCGGTGCAGATGTTGAGCAGCGTCGTCTTGCCCGATCCATTCGGGCCGATGATCGCGAGGAATTCGCCGTCGTGGATTGCAATGCTTGCCCCGTCGGCGGCCTTGACCCCGTTGAATGCGACGCAGAGGCTCTTGGCCTCCAGGATAGGGCGCCTCATGGGCTCGACGCCTCCTTGCGCGCGAATAGTCCATAGATGCCCTGCGGCATGAACATGATCACGATGATCAGAGCCATGCCCACGATCAGATTCCAGGCATCGGTTACGGTCACGGCTGCGCTGTGCAGCAGTTCGAGGAACAAGGCGCCGATGAACGCGCCCGGCACGCCACCGATGCCGCCAAGCACGGCGATCAGGACGAGATGGCCGGATGCCGTCCAGAACGCGAAGTCCGGAACCACGCGACCGATCGCAAACGCGGAGATCGCGCCGCCGAGCCCGGCAAGGGCCGCCGATATCACATAGGCGATCAGCAACACCGCCCAGACCGGAATGCCGAGATATTCGAGCCTGATCTCATTGGTGTGGACGGCCGATAGCGCATGGCCCAGCGGACTGTCGAGATACCGCTGGACGGCAAGACCGACGAGCACCATCAGCGCCAGGCTGAGATAGAACAGCACGCTCTTGAACACCGGCTCGGCAAAGATGATGCCGAACACCGCCGGAATCGGAACGGGCATGCCGTCCGTTCCGCCCGTGACACCGTAGAGTTTGGCGCACAGCGCGTAGAACACCATGGAGACCGCGAGGTTCAACATTGCGAAGAAGATCGCGCGATACCGGACGAGGAACGCGCCGGCGACCGCGCCGGTCAGCGCGGCGACCAGCACCGAGAGCACCAGCAGCAATCCGAGATCGTTGATGCCGGCATGGGCCAGGAAGGCGACGCCGTAGGCGCTGGCCGCGAAGAACATCGCGTGGCCGATCGAGATCAGTCCGGCACGCAGCAGCACGGCGACACCGAGCGCCGCAAAGCCCTTGGCGATCGCAAGCGTCAACACGAATTGCAGCCACGGCGCGGCCACGGGAAGGACGGCGAGCGTGAGCACCGCGACGGCGGTCAGGATGATCCGCATCATATCCTCCGCGCCGTGACCGATCCGAACAGGCCATAGGGGCGGATCAGAAGCACCACCAGCATGGCCGCATAGGGCGCAACGGCATCCAGCGAAGGCGCCAGATAGATCGCGAGCACGCGCGCCAGGCCGACGATCAGCGAGGCGACCGCGGCTCCCTCGATCTGGCCGAGCCCGCCGATCGCCGCCACCGCGAAGGCGAGCACCATGGTGTCGGCGCCAAGCCCAGGGGCAATGCCAGATGTCGGCGTCGACAGCGCTCCTCCGAGCGCGGCAAGGAACACGCCGAGCGAGAACGCCAGGATGAAGATCCGGTTGGTATCGATACCGATCGACTGCGCCATTTCACGGTCGGTCACGACGGCCGTGATCAGGCGCCCGAGCCGCGTGTGGTTGATCAGGAGCCGCAGCCCGACGACGACCAGGACCGCCATCCCGACCAGCAGGATCTGGTAGTTCAGATAAACGACGCCGCCGATGCTCGACGTGCCGAGCAATCGCATCGGCGCATCCTCGTAGAGCGATTGCACGCCGAAGACCAGCCGCTGCAGGTCCTCCAGGATGAGGAACAGGCCGAACGTGATCAGGATCTGGACGGCTTCAGACTTGCCATACGTCCACCGGACCAGGCTGCGCTCGATCAACGGACCGAAGATGGCGGCCACGAAAACCGCACTGAACAGCAGCGCGGCAAACGACAAATAGGGGTTGAGCTGCCGGCTCGCGATGAACAGGCATGCCGACGCCGCGACGTAGCCACCGATCGAGTAGAGACTGCCGTGGGCCACGTTGAGGACGCGCAGCACGCTGAACACCAGCGTCAGGCCAACCGCCGCGAAGAAGATCAACGCGGCGCTGGCGAGGCTATCCAGCAGCAAGGGAATGATTGCATTCGACATCGGCTTAACGCCTGCGTGATTGGTTGCGAGTGGACGCTATCGTTCGCCGATCTTGTAGCTCCCCGGCTTCGGAAGGCTCTTGGCGAATTCGGGCTTGAGCGTCGAAATCCAGGCCAGCGGATCCTGGCCGGCCTGCGGCATCAGGCTGTCGCCCTTGTAGCGGACCATGTCGCCGATCACGGGAAACGGCTGCGCCGACGTCTTCACGGTCACTCCGACGATCTGGTCGACGAGACCGTCATTGTCAGCGCGCGTCTGCGTGATGCCGGTCAAGGTTGCGACCTTGCTCCCCTTCATGGCAGCCGCGAGCTCGGCACGGGTCGGCCACTTTCCGCCATTCTTCTGCATGGCGGCATCGTAGGCGGCCTTCACGTAGATCAGTGCATTGGCCATCTTGATCGACGGAAACACCGGATACTCGCCGAACCGCGACTTGTAGGCCTCGGCGAACTTCACCGTCTCGGGATTGGCCTTGGCGTCCGGCGACATCCACCAGCCGTCACCCAGAACCCCGACGATCACGCCATCCGGCAACGGCACGCGCTGCAGCACGGTCTCGCCGAGCGCGAGGACCACCTGACTGGATGTGAACAGCCCGCGCGGCGTCGCCTGGCGAACGAAGTTTTCGAGGTCGGCGCCCCAGAGATTGGAGAAGACGACGTCCGGGCGCGCGGTGGTGAGGCGCGAAATCTCGGTCTGGTAGTTCGGCGAGCCGAGCTTCGGATAGAGTTCGGCGACGATCTCGATGTCCGGCTTCAGCGCCTTGAGCGCCGCGGTGAAGATCTTGGCCGCGTCATGGCCGAACGCATAATCCGGATTGATGATCGCCACCGTTTTCACGTCCGGCTTGCGATCCAGGAGGTAGATCGCGTAGGCGACGAATTCGGGCACGGTGTTGCCGTTGGGACGGAACACGTACTTGCTCTTGCCGTCCATCAGCAGCTGGTGGGTATCGCAGTTCCAGCCGACGGTCGGGACCTCCAACTGCTCGGCGATCGGCGCCAGCGCAAGACAGGTGGCGCTCGACAAGGCGGCGATCATCACCTGGTTCTTCGCATCTCCGGCCAGCCGGCGATATTCCGCGATCACGCCTTGCGCGCCCTGCGCCTCGTCGACGAAGGTCGCGGTGACCGGAACGCCTCCGATCCCGCCCTTGGCATTGATCTCATCAATCATGAGATCGGCGGCGTTCTTGCCGGGCAGGCCGTAGGCCGCGGCGGGACCGGACGTGAACGTGAAGACGCCAAGTCCCACCGAGTTCGGCTTGTCCTGCGCAGCGACCGGAGTTGCCGCCACGACGCAAATCGCAAGAGCGCCCGCAAGGCCATCGACCACCACCCGGAGATTGCCGTGCGGCAATTCCCGATTAAATCGGAACAGCGGTTGAAGCGAGGACAGGCAACGCGCGAATGCGAGCGAGATATTCTTGAACGCCATATTTTCCCCCTTGGAGCGGTCGAACGATGTTTGTCGGTGCTGGCGGACCGGCCTCAAACCGGATCGAAATAGTGCATTTCGAGAAGCAGGCAGCCGTTGACGGACTTGAACGGACCGTGCGGTGCGTGCGGCGGCCGGCAGGCATAGGTGTTCGGCGGGAAGCTCTCGCCGCCCTCGCCCTTCTCGTCATTGCCGACGATCAGGTCGCCGGAGACGAGATAGACCTCTTCCCAATACTCGTGCGAAAACGGTGCAGTCGTGTAGACGCCCGGCGCAAAGCGCAGCAGCCGGGTTCGCGTGCCGCGCCGGTTCTCCTCGTCGAGCGCGCCGGCGAGGATCTTCTGCTGGATGCCGGCAGGATAGCCTGCGGGCGTTTCCCAACCGGTGGCCATGTCGAGCGTGTAGAATTCGTCGTGCTTCTTGTTGACGGGCATATGTCGTCTCCGTTGGTTCAGGCGGCTTTGCTGGCGATCGAGATGCCGTTGAGGTCGTAGGAATCGAGCATCGTCTGGACCAGGCGATCGGCGCCGGACCAGTCGTAGGTGCGATAGGAGTGTCCCTTGGTGACGAAGGTCGCGCCGGCGTAGAACATCTCGTATTGCTGATGGCGGGACCCGAACTCGGATCCGACCGCATCCCAGGCGAGCTTGTAGAACTTCACCCGGTCGTGCGAGTTGGCCTTCGGCGACTGCTGGGTCTTGCCGATCAGGGCCGCAATCTCGGGGTTATCGAAGTCGGCGACCGACGACGGCAGCATGATCATGCCGCCGCCGGCGAGTTCGCGCAGCGTATTGATGATGTGCGCGTAGAGCTGCTGCGTCAGCACTTGTGCGGAATAGAGCGTGTGCCGGTCCGGGATGAAATAGGGACCGACCTGCGCGCCCTTCGCCTCCATGGCCGCCACCAAGGCGTCGACCATGCCGGTCTCGGCTGCAAGCTGACCGAGCATCTCCCGTACCTGCGGAAACTGGGTGACGCCGTTCATTTCGGCGGTCCGATGCGCGAGGCCGGCCAGGAACTTGAGCTTCACGCTCAGCCGCACCATCGCCTGGTAGTTCTGATAGACGTGGCAGGGCGTGGCGTGAAACTGCTTCTGGCACATTTCGACGTTGCCCTCGATGAAGACGCGATCCCAGGGAACCTTCACGTCGTCGAAATAGAGGACCGAGTCGTTCTCGTCGAAGCGGCTCGACAACGGATTGTCGAACACCGCGCCGGCTGCATCCTCGTAGGACTTGCGCGACAGCATCTTGAGACCCTTCGCGTTCATCGGGATCGCAAAGGACATCGCGTACCGCTCTTCGCCCGGACGCATCGGCTGGATGGTCGTGACGAAGACCTCGTCGGCGACCACGCCTCCGGTCGCGAGCATCTTGGCGCCGCGGATCGTGATCCCTTCTGCGTCGCGATCGACGACGCCGGCGGTGAGGAACGGATCCGCCTGCTCGGCGGCCCCCTTCGAACGATCGGCCTGCGGATTGATGATCACGTAGGTGAGATAGAGATCCTTGTCGCGCGCATAGCGATAGTAGCTCTCGAGCGCGCCCGCTCGGGCCGGATCGTACGCCTTGAAGACGTCGAGCCCCATGTAGAGACCTGAGATGCACGACGCGACATGATCCGGGGCCCGGCCCATGAAGCCGGCATGCAGTGCGGCCCATGCTTCCAGTGCCTTCCGACGCTGGACGAGATCGGCATAGGACGTCGGCAGCTGCCAGCTCCGGTTGGCACGTCCGGCATCGGTCTCGAACGTCATGAGATCGACGTTCTCCCTGGCGCTCGCGAAGTCGAACAGCCCCGCCATCGAACCGGCGAGATTTCGATAGGCATGATGAGCGGTCACGTCGCCGACCGCAGCCCCGTTGATGTAGACGGTCCGTCCGTCCTTCAGGCCAGACAGATACTCCTTTGCGCTACGCATCGCGGTTCTCCGGTTCGAAGCTAGTAATGAATGGGAAGCGGCCAGGTCGGCTCGCGCTCGGTTTCGTCGACGAGGTCGCGATAGCGCCCCCGGAAGAAGATCAACGGCGTGGCCGGCTCGCTGCGCGCGGAGTGACGCACGACGCGGACCACGAAGATCACATGGTCGCCGCCGTCGTAGCTTGCGAACGGCGCGCATTCGAAATGAGCCAGGGCACCCGATATCAACGGGGCTTCGGCGTGGCCGACCGATGTCTTGACCTGATCCCATTTGTTGGAAAGGGCGCGCGCGAACTGATTGGAAATCTGTTCCTGTTCGCGGGCGAGGATGTTGACGGCGAAGCCCCTGGCTTCGAGCATCGCGGGCAGGCTTTTTGCCTTGCGGTCGACGCTGAACAGGACCAGCGGCGGATCGAGCGAGACGGAGTTGAACGAGCTCATGGTCATGCCGATGAGCTCTTCGCCCTGGCCGCGCGCGGTGACCACCGCAACGCCCGTTGCGAACTCCCCCAACACTCGCCTGAATGCGCGGTCCTCCATGGGACGCCTGCCTCGCTGCTTCGACCCTGATTTATAATTTTCAGATAGCTTTCTGACAAAGCTATTTGGGAATGTCAAGCCCTCTTGATGGGCACGCGCATGCGTGCTTCTTAGGCAAATTCGCAAGCCCATGATTTCGCGGGGAGAACGACCGTGACCGAAGCGCTCTTGACGGCGTCGAAGCCCGAACTGCTCGACAAGGAGGGGGACCGAACGCTTCGCGGCGTCCTCTACGACTATTTCGCCTTCGGACGCAGCCTTGAAGCCTGCCGTGAGATATTCGCGAACTTCGTCGACCTGTCGACCACTCAGTATCTGATCCTGATCGCGATCAAGAATTCGACGGCCGAAGAACCGATGGGGGTCAATCAAGTCGCCGAACGGCTGTATCTGAGCGGCGCCTTTGTCACCAACGAGATCAACAAGCTGGTCTCCGACGGCCTCCTCGAGAAGAGCCCGCATCCGGACGACCGGCGGCGCGTGCAACTCACGCTCACCCAGCACGGCCTCGGTCTATTGACCCGTCTCGCCGCCCTGCAACGCCCCGTCAACGATGCGTTGTTCGGGATGCTGACGCGCGATGAGTTCAAGGTGCTGTCTCAGCTGCTGTCCCGGCTCGCGTCGAACGCCGACAGCGCGGTGAAACTTGCGGAGCATGTCAAGGCGACGCTCAAGTTTGAGGAGGATCAGCGGGCTCTCACAACGAATTCGCCGGCCTCGCGCAAGAAGCGACGCACGACGCTTCGTAATACTCGGTAAGTCGCCGCTGCAGCAGGCCTAATCAGTTGCCGGTCTGCGGCAATGAATTGCGCCTCCATGCTGTGACGCGCATCTCCGCCAATATCCAGCGCGCTGGCGCAGCGGCGGGATCACCGTACTAACGCCGCCGTGCGCACCTGATTGTCAGCATCAATTTGCTTGCCTCGAGTGGGTTACACCAGGACATGAAACTCGTGCCAAGCGCTCCATAGGTTGCCATCGAAGGCCTGCACCCAGAGATCGTCGGAGACGGTGCCGGTCTGGAAGGTCGTGCCGGCGAACTGCGCGGCGCTGACATTGATGTTCTGGTTGGCGCCCTGGGCCGCGCCGCCCACCACAAAGTGGCCGCTCGCCGGATCGGACGATGAATCCCAGAAGCGATAGGCGGTGATGGTGTCGTTCTCGGCATCCTTGACCGAGAACAGACTGGAGACGGCGAGGCTGTGATTTTGCGTGGTGGTCAGATCCGACGCCGTCACGACCGGCGCCTGGTCAACCGGCGCACTGACGTGAAACTCCTTCCAGGCGCCCCAGGCAAAGCCGTCATTGGCGCGCACCCAGAGGTCGTCGGAGCCGGAGCCGCTCTGGAAGCTGGTACTGGCGAGTTGCGCGGCACTGACGTCGATGTTCTGATTGGCGCCTTGCGCCACGCCGCCGACCACAAAGTGACCGCTCGCCGGATCGGACGTTGA